>JAUWOE010000100.1 GCA_030612265.1 Promethearchaeum sp. | reverse complement strand
TTTTAAATGAAAGAATTTTATCCATTTGAGGCTCATTTTAGAGAACAAAACAAAATTGATATCTTATAATAGTAATAACGATGAGGGATACCACAACTATCCCTTTAAAAAAAAAAACAAGAGATCAATTGAAAAAATTTGGACAAAAAGGAGAAACATATGATACTGTAATAAAGAAGTTAATCTCGATTGCAGAACAACATGAATTTTACTTAAGACAAAAAAGAATTTTAGATGAGGAAGAGTTTGTATTAGTTGACGAAATTTAAGGTGTTTTTATCAAATACTGCCGTTTCGCAATTAAATACTTTGAATATAAATTGAAAGACAGAATAAAAGTCGGCATTAAAAATTTAGAAAATGGACCTTTTTTATCACGTTCGGGAGCAGATATAAAAAAATTAGTATCCAAAAGTAATCCTCTATTATATCGACTTAGAATTGGAGATTATAGGGTAATTTTTTTTGTAATTGAGCAAGAAGTCAAAGTCACGGAAATTTTTCCAAGAAAAAAAGGATATAAATTGCTTAATTAAAATGATTATGCAAACAAGTGTGCACCCAAGAAATATAAATTTCACATTTAATTGTTTAATTGAGCTAGTCTTAGACTATATTCTTCCAAATCAAATTTTTATTTCTTTTCCATGATTATGGGTGGATTAAAAATCGGGATAACACGCTTATATTGATCCAGATTTAATAATTTCTTATCATTTGTTACAAGAATTCCAACATTATGAAGATCCATTGTGGCAAGAATTAGACAATCTCTCCCTCCAATTCTTCGTGGGCGTAAAGATTTAAGCATTTGAAGAGCGTTAACCATTTCTCTATGTGATACATCAGCAATTTTAATATTTTTTTGAGTAATCCATTTAAATAATAACTTTTCAATAGTAATAGAAGATAATTTTGGAATGGTATAGAGATTATGTGCCACTTCTAATGGAATTATGGTGCTGAGAATAATTTCTGATGATTGTAAATTTTTATTCATCCATAGGCGTACATTTTCATTCTCTGGTGCATTTGGATCGAAGAAATATATCCAAATCTGACTATCAATAGTAATCATATATGATTCTCCCCGAAAGCTTGTTAGAATAATTTTTTTGTAGGAATTGGATTTTTAGATAATTTCTGCAACTCTTGTTGAAAAGTTTCAATTTCTTGAATAAACTCGTCATGATCACTTGATTTTAATAAGATCAATCTTCCATTTTCAATTGTAAACATAAAATTCTCTCCTGGCTTAAAATTAAGTTGCTTTCTGATCTCCAATGGGATAAGGATTCTTCCTTTCGAATCCATAACAATTTGACGATTCAGTTCCACCATGTGTACTTAGTGGGATTGTGAATATAAAAATGTAATTGATTTCATTGTTTTTCAAATATATGAGTGGATGATAATTAATAATTATAAAAATTATTATAGAATTTACTTGCCCAATTTATTCCACTAATACGTTATTTTTATTCAAAAATTATAAAAATTATTATAAATTAATCCCAATTAATGAGTTATTCCTTTGATTTCATGTATGAGAAAATAATAAATAATGAATCAGAATATATTGAAAAAGGGATTAAGTTAGAAAAAATTGCATCTTCAGTGGGATATCGATCTATAAAGGGATTCAAACTTGCATTTAAGAAACAATTTGGAGATATTTATATTGAAAAAATCTAAATTAATATTCAAAGAGGTAAAAACGGCGATTGGAGTTATGTTATTTGGATCGTCTGATGAAGGATTATGCTTATTGGATTTTAAATATCGAAAAAGTTTTCCACGAATCCTTAAAAGAATTAATGAATATTTTGGGGACAATATAACCTATGGAACATCAAAATTCATTGATTTAGCCGAAAATGAATTATATCAATATTTAAAAGGAGATTTAAAGGTTTTCACGGTCCCTTTGGATATTAGAGGAAGTGAATTTCAATTAAAAGTCTGGGATGCGCTAATAAAAATAAAATATGGAAAAACTAATTCTTATCTTGAAATTGCAAAAAAAATCGGAAGGCCTGAATCAGTACGTGCGATTGCCAATGCGAATGGTCAGAATGGAATCGCTGTAATTATTCCTTGTCACAGAGTTATCGGTTCTGATGGTTCTTTAACCGGATATGGAGGAGGAATCGCAATAAAGAAAAAATTAATACGTCTTGAATCAAAAAACGGGAGAAATAGGATTACAGATTTTATTAATAATGAAAGAAAATAAAAGGAATTCCAGGATAGGTTTCGATTCCCCTTTAGAACCACCAAAAAATTGTATTAATTTGAACTAATTTTCAAGAATAATCTTCAATAGACAAGGAAAAACTTTCAAAATGCTTTCGATTTTTAGTTAAAATATGACTAACTTCCAATTTCTCTCCAGTTATACCGATAAGGATATCCTCGAAATCGAGATTTACTCCAGATACCATGAATTCTCCCTTTTTTAATCCTGCTTCTTTTAAAATCTCAAGGGAAAGAGGGATGATTTCAAAATCGTTGGTAATTTTATCCACAATTTTCTTCTGTTTTTCGGTGAATTTTTTCCCTTTTTTGCTTTTTGAATAACCTAAACCAACGTACAACTCTAATATTGATATTGCTGAAATACAAAAATGCTCATCTTGATATTTTTCAAATAATTTCTTTAATGTATTCTTACCTCGTTCAATATCAATAATTACATTGGTATCAGCTATGATCATGAAACTTACTCCTTGTTCCATTTGATTTTATGCACTTTTTGATTAATATTTCGGCTTTCCTTTAAAATGTCTTCAAAATCATCCAAATCTTGCGGGTTTATATCTTTTCCAATTCCAAAATGAGTTAGAGGATTTTTTTCATATTTCCTCAGTAAACGCTCAATAATATCCGAGAAACTTTGATTTGCTTTCTTTATTTTAGAGAGTTTATGATATAATTCTTCTTTTATTGCAATCATTTTTGATGCCATTAAACTTCATATAATTTATATAAATATAAATATAAAAACCTATATATAATTCAAATCTCGATAAATCAATTAATAACGAAGAAACTTTACAAATCACAGAAAGTAATATGAAGTTATGAGGAGAAATAAAAATGGCAGTTAGCGAATATCTTTGGTTTTTGATTGTCTCTGCGCTTATTTATTTTGTCTATCGAATAGTAATGTATTTTATAAATCGTATGTCAAAGAAACGTAAATATGCAGTAAATGCAGTTAATGTGTTAAAGATCTTAATTCGAGTAATTACTATCATCTTGTATATAGTAGCACTTTTAGTTATTATTAAAATACCTAATGAATATCTGGTTTCTCTTACTTCAATCAGTGGTATAATCATAGGTTTTGCAGCAACAGAAATTATGAGTCAAATTATTTCAGGAATTTATATAATATCCACTAAACCCTTTGGAGTAAATGATTTTGTACAACTTGGTGATACAGAAGGTATTGTACTTGAAATTGGGATGAATTACACGGTAGTACAAAGAATTGACGGAACTCTAGTAAAAATACCAAATAAGAAAATACTGGATAGTAAAGTGAAGAACTATACAATTAAAATGAAAGATGAATTGGAAAAAAATGATATAGATGAAGATACAGTAGAAGAAATAAAAAATATAAGCGAATCAGATGAAAATAGAAAGAAATTTAAAATTTCTACAATCTTAAGTAAGCAAAGTGCAACAAATATAAAGAAACTCTATAAAAATTTCTCAGATTTAATTTTAGAACAAGAAATTACACGATATACTTTTGACATCCAAGTTTATTTTAACGAAAAACCGGAAATTATGTTAAAAAAACTAGATTCGATTTGTGAGAAGTATGAATCTATTTATAAATATAAACCTCTTTACTACATCACAAGTTTTGGTTATCGTGCAACTGTTAAATTCATAATTACTTGCCCAGATGCTCTGGTGATAGTTGATCAGCAAGAAAAATTAATCAAAGATATTATTAATGTTCTATATCAAGAGGAGGGAATTTAAAAATGGCAGAAGATGGATTTTTATTGAGTCTTGGCTCATTTAATATTGGAGAATGGGAAATTCCATTTATGGGTTTATTGATTTTAGGAATAACATTAATCTTAATATTTATACTAACAAAATTATTTTCGAAAATAATGAGAAAACGGCTCCGTGTGAAAGGAATCCCCCCTGACATGTATAATGGGATTAAATTCTTTCTTAGAATTTTCATTGCATTTGGAATTGTAATTCTCTTAACTTATTTACTTCAAATCGATCAAAAGTACATTGTACTTATTTCAGGCATTGTTGGAACTGCAATATCTTTTGCTTCGATGAAGGCAATAAATAATTTTATTGCGGGAATCTGGATAACCTTAACGACTCCTTTCGAAATCGGAGATTACGTAAAAATTGGGAGTAAAGAGGGTTTAATTATTGAAATATCTTTAAACTACACCAAATTAATGTATCAAGATAAAAACATCACAATGATACCCAATATTGAATGTTTGAAGACAAATATTATAAATTATACTATTTCAACCACATGGTTTGCTGATCAAATTTTCAAATTGGAATCTCAAATAAAAGATGCTAAAGAAGAAAAGATCAAAAATGATGAAGATGTATTAAATTTCAAACACCAGAAACAGAAATTGGAAAGAATGAAAAAAAATTATGAACAAATAAAAGAAATTCAAAATGCTATTGATGAAAAAGAGCCTAATCTCAATAAAAAACATTCAAAATATGTTGATGATGATCGGATTGTGAGATATACATTTAGTGTTGCTCTACCAAAAAATCCAGGGAAAAATTTCAAACACCTTGAAGAAATTTGTAAAAAATGGGCAAAAGAATTTGAAATCCAGCCAAAATTTATAGTATTAGGTGTGGATGCACATATACATTATTATTTTATAATAATCACACCCGATCCTATGGATATAATCGATTATATGGATGATTTCTACAAGGATATCTACAAAAAATTATATTCTAACTAATATTTTTAATATTTTTAATTTTTTTAATTTTTTTTATCATTATCATATATATGGAAAAATTTGTATCAAACCCTAGGAATTCTTCATTTTTGAATTTGTAAGGACAAAAAATGTGAACATTGTGAAATTTCATTAAGATCTTTACCCTTAATTTTTCCTTTTAATACATTGAAATATGAAGAATTCATATCAAATAATTAAGTATCTATTGAAAAATTGCTGTAAAAATAAATTACATTAGGGATTTACCAATTAAAATGTGAAATCGTGTTATGACTGATCTAAACCCACCCTTCAAATCTTACTTGGACAAAGCAGATGAATTAACTATTTCTAATCCAGCAAAAGCAGAAGCATTTTTACTTGATCTTCTTAAAAACGATTTTTCTCTAAAGGAAATTTTACAATTAAAAATAAAACTTGCATATGCGTTATGGAGTGAATCAAAAACTGATGATTCTTATAAGATATATTTAGAAGTCGGAAGACAAGCACGTGATAATTCATTTGAGGAGGAAATTGCAGATTCACTAGAAGGAATGGCCTTATTCGCAGGATTAAAAGGAAACATTAAGGAAGGATTGGAACAAGTTCGAGAGGCAATAGGAATTTATAGGAAATTGAAGTTACAAGACAAAGAAAGTAAGGCCAGTAATAACTTGGCGATAATTCTATATTACAACAACCAGCTGGATGAGGCATTAGATTGGTTCAATAATGCACTTAAATTATCCACAAATAAAAAATCCACAGATTATATTAGCGCCTTGGGAAATTCAGCTTTAATTTTTCGAGCACGTGGTGAAATGCAAAAAGCTTTAGATTTTATAACACGTGGATATAACCTTGCAAATGAAATAGGTTTGAATCGAGCAATTTCGACGTTTCAAAATAATATGGCAGATACTTTACGGTCAATGGGAAATTATGTTGAATCAAAAAAGAACTATGAAGAAGCATTAATGCGTGCTAGAGAAGCTAATGATAAACGAAATATTGGAATGCTTTCGATAGGTTATGCAAATTATTGGATAGAATTAGGTGATTTAGAGCAAGGTTTTGAATATTTAAAAGATGGATACCATGTTTATAATGAGATGGATGATTCTTTTGGAAAAATATTATCTTATGATGGATTTGCTCATTACTGGTCTGTGAAAGGGAATTTGAAGAAAGCTGAAAAATATTTATTGAAGGCTTTAGAACTTAATGAAAAAATTTCAGTATTAGAACTCCAAGTTTCTATCCTTGTTTTACTAGCAGAGATTTATGAAGGACTAAAAAAACCCGATGAAGCTTATCATTATTTAGAATTAGCAAATACGTTAGCCAGAGAAAAAAAATCAAATTTAGCCCGAGCAGAGGTACTACTTCAACGTGGTAGGAATTTAATTAATAGTTCTCAATTTAATGAAGCAAAATTAGTTTTGGACGAAGCACTTTGGCTTTCAAAGGAAATACCCCATATAGAAATACAATTAATATCTATGATGCTCCTAAGTAGATGTTTTCTTATTAGATTCGTAAAAAATTCTTTAGATACAGCTTATTATGATCTCGCAATCAAATATATTCAAGATACAATAGAATTAGCTAAGGAAAAAAATCTAATCCCTAATTATATTCATGCTCTGGTAATTAGGGGAATGCTTTATTCAATTAACGATGAAAATGAAAGTGCAGAAAGAAGTTTGAATGAAGCTATGGATTTAGCAAAAGAAAGAGGAATGACCATTCAAGTGAGAAAGTTGGAGGATCAATTGTCAGTTTTAAGAGGGAGCGGTGTAGAAAAAATTCCCAAGCAACAGTTTAAGAATATAATTATTAGTTTTGCTATGGAAGAATTACGGAAAGCAACAACTTCACATGTTGAAGCAACAATGACCGAGATAGATTTAGAAGATACGTTTTTAATTACTTATAAACTCGATGAGAAATGGGGGCCTGTAATTCATAATGTCGAAAATCTCAATGTAAACGATCCTGGAACTAAACAAACCCTAACTGAAGTAGGCGCAGTATATTCCTTTTCTATTGGCCAGGGTCATGAATATAATGAAGGTTTATTCGGACCGTTGCCCTATGGAAAAGATAAACAAGCAATAATATATGCAAAAATGATGAATGATTCTTCTAATAACATACCAAGATTAGAGGGAAAAAATTTCATACTTTTTACATTAGTATTTCCTACAAAGATGGTTCAATTTTTCTACGATCGTCAAAAACTTACGCGGATTTTTGAGAATGAGATAAATCATATTGCAAGTGTTCAAGAAATAGATAATATTTTTCTCAATAAATTACGAAAAAAGATTATGTCAGAGTTTATGAAAGATTTATCTGGTGAATTTCATCCACAAAAAAATGGAGATTAGTAAAAGAAAATATTGTGGTTTTTTAATTCTAAAGGTTATTCAATCTCTCAAATACTTTATACAAACCTTGAGTTCCAAGGTTTTCAAAACCCATAGCTTTTGCTGACATGTAAAATTGGTAAACTAAAGAAAGCCCGGGAAGAGAAAGATTCATATTTTTTGCTTCTTGCAATGCAATTCCCATATCCTTTATAAAATGTTTGATATAAAATCCAGGATCGAAATTCTTTCTAGCAATTTGCCTTCCAAGGTTATTTATTGACCAAGAAGCGGCAGCCCCCTTTCCAATCACATTAATTATATCGTCTAAATTGATTCCAGCTTTATAACCATATAGCAATGACTCCACAACTCCTACCATGGTTGAAGCAATCAAGATTTGATTACTCATTTTGGTGTGTTGCCCAGAACCTGATTTCCCCATATATGCAATATTATCTCCTAAAATTTCAAAGATAGGTAAAATCTGATTAAAAATTTCACGATCTCCACCAACCATAATTGTTAATTTTCCTTCAATTGCGCCTTTTTGACCGCCAGATACAGGTGCATCAAGCGAAAATGCTTCTTTTTCTTTGGCTTTTTCATAAATCTCAATGGCTAATTGAGGTTTTGAGGTTGTCATGTCCAATATTACTGAATTTGGCTTAATTCCTTCAAATATACCATCTGGTCCAAAATATACTTGGGATACATCCTTTGGAAATCCTACAATCGTTATTATTAAATCGCTTTTTAATGCAACTTCCTTTGGATTTAAGCACCAACGAGCCCCCAATTCCAAAAGATTTTGAGCTTTTTCCTTAGAACGATTAAAAATATTCAAATTATAATTGGATTTTAAAAGATGGCTGCACATCGGATTTCCCATAATTCCCGTCCCAACAAACCCGATTCTGTTAAATTTTCGATTATTCATCTGTTTTCACCTATTATTCTGTTTAAAGATTATTCATTGCAAAAATGAAATTATATATAATATATGAACATTGAATGAAATCCAATTAAAATATAAATGTAAATTTGATGAAATAAAAAGAAAAAGGAAAAAAATCGGAATTACTCTATTCTTTCAACCCAAAGATTTCAGTTACTAAGGGAGCTATGTGAATTTCTTTAAGATTTCCTGTAAATTTATCTAAATTAGGATGTGTTTCTTCAATTCTTTGAACTAATTCATCCAATAATGAATAGTATACTCCAAGATTCTCTTGCGCGAGAAGTAGACAAAGCACTACTTGTCCTTGCTTAAACACCAAAGATTTCGAACCTATTTCGATATTTTCAAGCTTGCCCCTGTCTCCGCTGATTTCCGACAACATAGCCTTAATGCCCACAAGTCCGCCCGCAACAAGATCTGAATTAGGTCTTGCTTTAGGTTGTTCAATTGTTACAGTAGCTTTGAGATCACCATCTAGAGCGCCATTTTTTAGTTCAGCAAATGATTTGTAGTATAAGGAAATACCTGTTTCAGCAATAATAACATGCAATTCGACCATACCGGACTTCCATGCAAATTCATCATAGGATGGAATAGAGAGGAAGAAATGACGCATTATAATAAATCCAAACAGTTCTACTAAAACGCCGATTGCATATATCCAATTATCTGGCCCTCGTAGTGAAATCTCAAGAGCACCACCAATTCCAGCAATAATAATTCCCATAATACCGAGTAAAACTTTATTACGGACATCCTTTTGAGGTGCCAATTTAACTACTAATATATAGACTAATCCAAAGAAATCAATGAAGCCATAAATCCCGAATAATAATATGATTGGTAAGATAGTTCCAGAATTCCAAGAAAGATTGAGTGCTGTTGGGTTATTGCCTACAACGAAAATGAGTACAAACATATATATTATTGAGATTGCACCCAAAATTGCCGCCGCATATGCAATTATTTTCTTATTTTTGGCTAATATCAGCAAACACACATATCCAATCGGAACTATTATTAGAAGAATTAGGAAATATTGTAATGGGATTAACCATACAAGTTTATAACCTTGATTTTCAAAATCAAGTTTAAAGAAATAATTTATTGTTGCTGGCAGCGTATATAGCCCGTAGCCAATCATAGCAATAGCAATAATGAAAAATATCATATAAGCAGGGTCTTTACGAGTTTTCTTGTCCGCTTTTACATATTTTGCTAACAAATCCCATCCGAATAAGATTAATAACAAAATAAATCCGCCATACATTAATAGCACTAACGACTGAATTGTCGTAAATTTATGGCTTAGGTTTTCAATAAATAACATATTTTTAATTCACCTTGAAATTCATTTATTTGAGTATTATATCGTTAGTACAACTTAAATAGTTTAAGTTATCCAATCTTTGAGTAAATTGTAATTATTCTAATTTCAACAATTATGTGGAAAAAAATAAAAATCTTAAAATTTTCTTCATTCAAATCTAAATCCACAAGTGTTTTTAGTGAGATGTTCATTTTCATTTCTTGGATATACTCTACAATTCATTGGGCGTATTGGGTAGATTATACAGCGAGATTTGTTGTTTTCGTCAAATCTTAAAAATGGACAAACATTAGGTAACTTACAACATGCTCCGCATTGTAGACAATCACCAATTCTGCTTTTATCTCTTGGAAGAAATGCAGTGAAACTCCGAATAAATCTACCAAACCAGTTGTTTTTCATAATCTCACTTTCTAATTAAAATTCTATTTACATTTCTTTCTAGCGACATTTGCTGCAATTAATATTGGATCCCAAGTTGGAGCGAATGGTGGTGCGTAACTCAAATCAAGTTGTTGAATTTCATCAATAGTCATCTTTGCATTTAAAACCGTGGCTAACACATCAATTTTTTTTGCACCTAATGGACTTGGTGCTGTAATTTCTGCTCCTAATAATAAATGGGATTCAGCATCGAAACGTAATAAAATGGACATTTTTTTTACTCCCGGATAATAATGAGCCAATTCGTTATTCGTAATTAATGTTGTTTGAACATTGAATCCCATATCTTTAGCATCTTGTTCGGATAATCCCGTTTGAGCACAATATAAATCAAAAACTTTAAAAATCGATGTTCCAACAATTCCTGTGAATGAATCCACCTTTTTTCCAGCAATATGAGATCCCGATAATCGGCCCAATTTATTTGCGGCAGGTGCTAACGGGAGATATACATTTTTTTTCAATAATTTATGATAAATAGCAGCACAATCCCCAGCAGAATAGACATTTTCAATATTTGTCCTGCAGAATTCGTCAATTATTATTGCACCATTATCTAACATTTCCAATTTTGTGTTTTTAAATAAATCTGTTGCAGGAACGACACCGATTGAAAGTTGAACTAAATCTGTTTCAATTTCTTCTCCATCTGCAAGGATTACTTTCAATTTTTCATCAGAAACCGATCTTATTGTTTTTACGCGTTTTTTTAGAATAATCTTTACACCATGCATTTCCAATTCTTTTTGGATAAATTCTTGACTTTCTGAGCGAAAATTAAGTCTTGGTCCAGTCAATGTTAAATTTTTAACGCCATGTGCTTCATATGCTTCAAGCATTTCAAGGCCGATGTATCCTCCTCCAATTATAACAGCGGAATTAATTTTGGTTGTTGTTAAGAAATCTTTTAGTCTTTTAGCATGACCTAAAGTATGAACTTTAAAAACTCTTGGATGATCAAGATCAGCATCATTAGAAATTTTAGTAGTATTTGATTTTCCACCAGTAGTTATTACGAGATAATCATAATTTTCTATTAGATTATTACTTGACTTAATGTCTCTTATTAAAACCTCTCTTTTTTCAAAATCGACAGATTTTACTTCATGGAAAAGATGAATCGGAATTTTCCTTTTATTTTCCATTGCTTCTTTTGTTAAAGTTATTAATGAATCCAAAGATTTCACATCGTCTGAAACATAATATGGAATCCACATGAGCCGTACGATATATAAACGTCTTTTTCATAAACGTTAATTTCCCAATCTTTATGCATTCTTCTAATAGCGCTTGCTGCCGATAATCCCGCAGCATTAGCTCCAATTACTATAATTTTCATTCTTCTTTCCTCTTCTAAAAATTAAATGACAGACAAATAAATGAAAAAATTAACTAAGAAAAACCTAACTATTTGTAATTAAATGTATTTAATTGTATAGGTATTTATTATTTTAGTTTTTACAGAATTTGCTATGGGACATCTTTTATCTGTTATTTCCAGAACTTTCTTTGCTTTTCGTTCATGTTTTTCCATATTTTTCGGTAAAGTTAAATTAATATCTAGTGAGATTTCGGTCATCTGTTTAACAACATCCACAACATCCACAACATCCACAACATCCATAATACCTTTGGATGTTATTTCTATCTTTTCGTATTCCAAATTTGAATTCTTAGATACTACATTAAAGGTTGTAAAGAAACATCCTGAAATGGCGCCTAAAAATAGATCTTCAGGGGTAAATGTTCTTTCGAAGTTATTTTTGCTTTGACGATCTTCATCCGTTTGAGATATTTCTAATCTAAATTCCATTCGTTTTCACCTTTTTTTTTCAATATAACACCGACATATTACAGCTAATTATTATTTTGAAATCTAATTATTTAGTAAATTGGATGATCATTTCCAAATAAAAATAATGGAACAATGTCGAAAAAATGAAATTATCTGAAATTTTCTCTGATTTCTTAATTGCTAAGGAAATTGAAGAGGGATGTTCATCTTCAACAATTAGAGCATATTCCTATGACTTAAAGATTTTGCAGAGAGAATTAGAAGATCTTGATTTAACCATCATTAAGAATTTCCATATCCGTAAGGTTCTAAAAATATTATTTGATAAAAAATATTCAAAACAAGCTATTGCTAGGAAAATTGCTTGTTATAAAAGTTTCTTCAATTTCTGCTATGAAAACGAGATCATTGCAAAGAATCCTATGAAAGCCATAAAAAGCCCCAAAATTCGTCCCGAAGAGTCTTTACCGAAGTTTCTCTCGCAACAAGAAGTAAGTGATATCTTGAATTTTTTAAATCATAATAAAAATATCCCATACACGACCAGAATTAGATTGACTATAATTATTCGTCTTCTCTATGCGTCCATGGCTCGAGTCAGCGAAATAAGTTCTTTGAAAGTATTAGATGTCAATCTAGAGCAAAATCTTATTAAAGTTAGAGGAAAAGGAAATAAAGAAAGATATATCCCGATAGATATACAGACATCTAATATCCTTAGAATTCAAATTGAAAACCGTTCTTTAATAACTGCAGATAAAAGCACTTTTTTATTTGTAAATAATCGAGGAACTCAATTAAAACCAAGATCTATTCAACAAGATATTCAGAATTTGAAAAATTTAATGGGATATTCAAAAGATAAGAAATTAACGCCTCATATATTTAGACACACAGGTGCGACACATTTAAGACAAAATGGGATGGACATCAGCGAATTACAAGATATCCTTGGACATAGTAGCCCAAACACAACCAAAATTTATGCAAAAAATGATTTAAAGAGATTAAAGAAGTCTTATACTCATTACCACCCATTAGAGATAATAAAAAGAGAAGGAAAGAGTCTTTAGAATTCCAACGTATCTAATGAAAATGTTTTAGATTCTTCTTCATAATTCTTCAAAAAATCAGCAGTATTAGTCCAAACATCGATTCTGGTTAGAAAATCTTCATTATTGCATGGTAAGAGCAAAATATCATCATAGAGATATCTCTCAGAATTTTTCATATTTTTAAAATATTTTTTTAGGCACAATCCTATTATTGGCACATTTGAGAAAAGATTCTCTTGTTGGATTTTTTTCACTAATTTTGAATTACGAATCCATGGCTGGTCTGAGTTAATGATGAGAAGCATAACATTTTTGTACAATTTAATATATTGGAATGAAATTTCTTGTTGAATTCTTATTATATGGTATTTATTTTGAAGATATACCTGTAAGATATCATTTAACGAAGTTTCTATCCCAAAAGTTATAATTATTGGAATATTTTCAGAGCATTCCACGATTTATGTTTAATTCATTATAATTATAAATTTTATTATAGACGAATAATAGGGAAAAAATGGAAAAAATAGAAGAAATGGAAAAAATAGAAGAAATGAAAACACATAAAAATTTTCATGAGATGCATTGATTTTTCGATTTAAGAGTATCTTTTTTCCCGATTTTCCGACATAATTCAATTTGCCTTGGGCATATATAATCAGATCTCGGCCCTCTTTTACCGAAGCTTCACGTAAA
>JAUWOE010000025.1 GCA_030612265.1 Promethearchaeum sp. | reverse complement strand
ATTTAAAACAACATGGACAATGATTCCAAAAAAACTGATAATTCCAAACGAGATAAGGTTGATCTTCATCCTCCTTATCATTTCAAATGTGTTCAGTGCGGAAGATGTTGTTCAGATAAAAATACTATAGTAAATTTAACTTATAGCGATATTTTAAGAATTCAATGGGACCAAAATTTAGATTTTAAGGGATTACTGGATATTGTTGGTTTTTATGTATTTGATGAACCTATTAGCGATGAACAAGAAAAAAAAATGGTTCTTCCCCATATAGAAACCCAGAATGGTCCTGCTTTTTTAGGATTACGGAAAAATGATGATGGAACTTGTATTTTCCTTAATAAAAATAAAAAATGCCGAATTTATAAGGCCCGACCGGATATTTGTAGGACTTTTCCTTTCCATTTCCATTCTACCCCTCATAAAGATCAAATGGAAAAAATGAACGTAACAATTGAGTACGCTTCCAAGGCTGTAGAATTTTGTCAAGGAATCAAAAAATCCAGCCCAATAATTAATAACACCAAATGGATGATAATCGGAAAATTAACCTTAGAGAACATAATCAGAGATGCAATTTTTATTAAAAGATGGAATGAAGCAGTTGAATCTAACAAGGTTAAACCAATTGCTGAAAACTATCTAAGAATTATAACCGATTTTTCAAAATCTTCAAAGCAACCTCAGAAAAAGACTGGAAAAAATAATCTTTCATACAAACAACGAATTAGAAAGAAGATTCCAAAATAAAAATTACCTTATTCAAGATTTTTCTTATAGTTATTAAGTTCAATTCAAATTCTGATTAGAATTCATTCGGCGTAACTTCAAATAAGAAGTATTGAAATTTTAAATATTATGGATGTATTTTCCTATCTTTCTGATATCGATTTTTCAACGGGTCGTCCTGTATTGAAAAATGTATTTTCATCCCCGAATTTTAATATAGTTAGGGTTAATTTACCTAAGGGATTAAATATTGACCCTCACCCTGAACCAAATGCAACGTTTTTCCTTGTAATTGAGGGTTCTGGAATTTTTACAAGAGGGACTGAAACCTTTGAAATGCATAAAAATGACTCCCTATTTATAAAAGCGGGAGAAATTCGTGGAATTAAATGCCTTGAAAATCTCGTGCTATTAGGCACTCGTGATCCGGACCCTAAGATTTAAAACTTTTTTTCTAATCTTTTTTAATTTCTATTAGACTCGAGATTACATCTTCTGTGGTTTTAATAATTCTTTCGGTTTCGTTAAGGTCTGTCTTGGATTCTGCCGTTAATCTCATAATTGGGGTCGTTCCAGATTTTCTAACTAAAACCCAGCCCCCATCAAATCGTATATGAAGTCCATCAATTAAATTCTTGCGAAAGCTATGATAACCCGCTTTCTCCAACTCTGGAATGATTAATTCAGCAAATTTCTTGTAATCCTCATCACCAAATATTCGATCGTGAATTAAATGAAGCTCCCGTTGGATATAAGGAAATATAGGTATTTCTTCAAATAATTCGCTGAAAGATTTCTCATATTTACCCAAATACTGAAGTAATATCGCTATAGCCATCAAAGTGTCGGGTCCTTGATGCCCAGAGAACTCAGGCCAGATATAGACACCACAATTCTCCCCACCCAAGAATGCTCCGAATTTTTGCATCGCGATGGATACATTTATATCGCCGACTTGAGTTCTGTGTACTTGGACACCCATAGGTTCCAATATATACTCAATAACACCAGAAGAATTAACCGGTGTGACAACAGATAGGTTTTTTCTTGATGATTTATCGGGATAATTTTTATGAATGTATTCTCTTGCTAAAAATGTCAGAACACGTATAGGTTCTACAATATCCCCATTTTCATTAACAAAAACGACCCTGTCTGCATCCCCATCAAAAGCAATACCCACATCAACTTCTTTAGAGAGTTTAATAAATTGACATAAATCGAATAGGTTTTTTTTACTTGGTTCCGATAATCGTCCAGGGAAAGTGCCGTCCGGTTGAGAATTTAGAGTGATATATCTTAACCCCATGTTATTGATTAGCATCGGTCCTATGATTGAAGCCGAACCGTTTCCAGGATCGATAATATATTTGCGATTTCTTATAGCGTGATTTTCGTAGTTAGTTAAACGTAAAATTTTCCGAATGTGAGTATCATTTATTCTCTGGACTTCAGCAACCGATCCTTGCTCATTCCAAGGCTTGGAATTGAATGCTCGATTTTGGTAAGTCTGTTCAACTTGTTGTTCCTGTTCTGGGCTAAAACCTAAACCGCCTTTATTAAAGAGTTTTACTCCGATATATTCTGGAGGATTATGAGATGCTGTTATCATTACACCACAATCAGCATTCAAGTAATCGATTGACATGCATAGTGTAGGTGTCGAAACAACTCCGATTGTAAAAACTTTACACCCACTTGACATTAGTCCGCTGGTAATTGCAAGTTGAATAGCAAAGGAAGTTGTTCTTACATCCCTACCAATGACGACTTTTTTATCTTTATCAAGTACTGTCCCCAAGGCCAATCCAAGTCGTAAAGCCATAGATGGGGTGAATGTTTTTTCAGATTTATCATAGCTAGAATAAATTTTACGAATTCCACAAGTTCCAAACATTATAGTCCCTTTTTTTGTTAAGATCCCTTTTTTTTGTTAAGATATTAAATAAAATTATTTAATCTTGAAAAAACTACGCAATTTCCCAAATTAAATAATTATAAACCTATATTAAAATGATCGCAATCAAATTGCAAATTATCAATATAACTGGTGCAACAAATGAAATTTTTTTATTCTTCTTTTTTTGCTGAGTTTCAGCCTTGGATTGAATTGGTTTCTGGAAATATATTTTGAGGATTACATTACTTACTAAAATCATAAGGATACATTCAAAATAAATTATGAGAATCACAATTACCCAAAATTCTGCAAAATATAGAGAGGAAAATGGCAATTCAAAATTAATTGAATTAAAGATACCTAAAAAGAAATCAAATCCCAAAAATCCAGGAAAAGCATAAAATAGAGGAATAAACAACATTACAATTACAAAAAAGATATTATGATGGAATTTTCCTCTTAAATTTTCAAAGTTCCATTCAGTTTTTGAATCTTCACCTTCACCAATTTTTGGTTGAAATATTTCAATTAAAATTGATTTTGTGAACACGGACAATAAAAAGAAAATGGCAATAGATCTTTGAAATATAGCAGGATTATTGATAATTGGAAGCCTATTCAGCCCTCCTAACATCAAAAATATATTGAATTCGACTGCAGAAATTAATCCAATTATATTTTTAATTGATTGATTCGAAATTCGGTTTAAACCAAATATTTCAATAATTAATTGAATACTCGTAAGACTTAATCCAATGCTACCCATAATGAATAAGAAATGGGCGATTGTATGATTATCAAAGGAGAAAAGCAAAGAAATCTTCAATATTATTAAACCAACAATCGGAACAAAGACAGAACTCATTAGATATTGATGGATCGCGCTTGATTTCATGAAAACATTTTTTAAAATAAGATTTGATAAAGGAATTACTAAGCACATACCTCCAAATCCTAAGAAATAACCGAGAAAAATAATTATTTGCGTAAAAGCTGAACTAGAACCAATTTCTTGAATTAAAATATTTAAATCCAATGAATTAAAAATAATTTGGGTAATAAAATTGGTTAAAATTATCACTGCAGAGAATATAGCTATTAAAAAAATACTTATTTTAGATATTTTCTTTTCAATCGAATCAAAATAAAATAAAAATTCTAAAGAAATGGAAGCCAATATGAAAAAAGAAGAAATAACCAATAGGTTTTCGGATAGAAAAAGCCCCATTAGAGATCCAGTAAAAATTAAATAAAAACCGATAAAGAATTCCTTTGAATGGATTTGATGTAGCATTTGGTGAAATCTAAAATAAATTACAATGGATATCCCTAAAACAATACATTGAATCCAATATGAAAAATATGACCTGGATACTAATAAATAGAATAGTATATTTTGCTGATTAGATGAATTATTTATTACTGGCCCATCTATTGGAAAATAAAGTAAGATTATAACAAATATAAAAGCTAATAACAAACTGAAAAAAGCTAAAAGCGATTTAGTTTTATATTTTAACGGAGAACCAATTATAATAATAGCCATTACGAATATAATTAAGAAAGGAGCCAGAGTTAAGAAAATATTTACCATTTTACCACATCTTATTTTTAATTACCATTATTTGGAACTTTTAATTCAGGTGGAGTATCGAAATCATCCCATATTTGCAGTTCTTTATCAACAAAGATCTGATCGACATCAGTTTTAATTATTGCTAAAGTAAACTTATTGAAAAGGATTAAAAACATTAATATTATGAAAATTAAAAATGTAATCCAATCAAATGGGGACGGTAAGAGCATTGCCCCAATTAAATCCATTAATAGGATTATTAGATAAATATAGAGTAATTTGTATTTTAATTTAGTTTTCCGATAAGTCATCAGAAAAATAAACGCTAATATAACAATGACAATTCCATAAATAACAAAATCATCCATTTTCTATATGATATATTCGGTTTTATTGTTTTAAAGAATTGTTATTTTCAAAAAAACTTTTAAAATCTCAGTAGATATTTCACATAAGGGATCATATCATGAAATCGAGCGATTTTTATAATTTTATTATTGTAGGAGCTGGCACGGCGGGATTAACAGCAGCAATCATTGCAGCGAGAAAAGGATATTCTGTTGTTGTATTAGAAAAAGGTGCTATTGCAGGTCCAAAACCAAGAGGAGAAAGTATGGCACACTATTCTTTATTAGATGAAATCTTAGGAAAAGATTATTTACAGTCCATTGCAGAAGTTAAACCATCACACAGAGTTTACCATAGTCCAGGTGACATAAAACCAGCTGGTAATATAGACATGAAAGTTCCTTATTACTTCTTTGAATGGCGCACTTTGATAGATCATATGGTAGATATTGCTAATACTCTTGGAGTTAAATTTCTATTTAATAGTGAGGTTCTAAAACCAATTGAAGAAAACGACATTTGTACCGGTGTTGAATATCGAAATCTAAAAGGAAAAAATCAAACGGTATTTGGAAATGTAGTATTGGCCTGTGATGGTTATTCAAGTACAATCGGAACTTTTTACAATGTCGATTACTCAAAGATAAATTGTCCAATTGTAAAATTTCTAGGGAAAAATGCAAATATTAATATTGAGAAAGTTTCTTCCCCTCAATTGTATTTCATTCCTAACGGTATTCTCGATTACGCACCAAATTTCCCCCCATCTGTTGCTTATTTATTTCCAATTGGAGGAAAAAAAGTTGAAGCAGGGTTAATGCTCAGAATGACACAAGCTTTTAAAATGAAAACAGTGAAGATCCCAAATGAAGAAGAAATTATGGATGTATGGGGAAACTTAAAGTCAAGATATCCCGGATTCAATGAGTTTTTTGAAGGAATTAAAACGGAATATGAGGCTTCAACTGTTATGCCTAATGCAGGTTTAGTAAAAAATTTCATCTTAGGAAATGGAGGAGCAATCCTTATTGGGGATAGCGCAGGATTTATTGATGCAAATGGATCATCAGGATTATACTTTGGTATGAAAATGGCCCAAGTTTGGGTAAATTTGATCTCTGAATCACTCATCGATAATGAATTTGATTGGTCCGAAGAAAATCGAAAATATTTATCTAAACAATTCAAAAATTCAAAAATATATAAAAATATTAAAAGTTCGTATAAACTCATCGGACTTTTTGAATGGATGATTTTTAAGAAGCTAAGAACTGGTAAACGAATTAACCGATTCTGGAAATTAATCATGTGGTTGTTACAAGTTGCAAGTTAACCCTAAATTTTTTTATTATCATAAAAAGATCTCACATCCTCTTGGTATAGATAAAAAACTGCATATAATGGATATATAAACAATAATAAAAATGATAATATCAACGCAGTTATTATTCGAGCTGATTTTTGTTTAAAAAATATCCCTACTCCTCCGTACAAAGCGCAGATCGCTAATAATAAAACAAAAATACCGAGAAATAAAACCCCATTTTCATTAACTTTAAAGAATTCTTCAAAAATTACCGAGTTTGTGAAACACAAAACTCCCCATGTAATAAGTACTCCAGATATTAGTAAAGTAAATATAGATATGATTAATAATCCACGTTTAATCTGCTTTTCAGTCAAAATTTTTGTTTTAATGCTTTCAGGATCTTGTTTGAACACGCTATTTGCTACATAAAATAATAGAAATAAAGGCATGAAAATGAAAATTAGCGCGAAAAATATCACTCCTATATCAAATTCTTCGCCAGCTAAATCATCTCCCAGAAGAAGAATTGATACAATAACAATGATAATGTAACTGGAGTAAAATATGAGCATATCCTTTAAATTCCTATTAAAGAAGAGAAATATGAGAAAGGACATAAAAATAAGCATTAAGTACCCCAATAAATAAACTGCTCCTGAATCGATGCCAAATCCCATTCCATATTCTTGAATCTCATATAATGTCGGCTTAAAAACGTCTTTAATGAATTTGAACTTTAGGTTGGATCTGAAAATTGTATCTGCAACCGTGTGCAATATTCCTCCTGAAACCATTAGTAGATATGCGTTACGCCAATTCAAAACCTTTTGTTCATCATCAATAATACGAAATTTTCGTTTTTCAAATTTGATTGAAAATCTAGAAATATATGAGTAGAAAAAAGCCATGGGTAGTGCCCAGAAAAGATACGGAACAAGATAATGAAAATCAATAGGTAAAAAGAAATAAGCTTGAGCTGAATCTGGACCGATCCAATTATTTAAAACAAAAATAACAGCGACTTTATAATGAAATTTTTCTTTATTGAAATAATAAATTGGGATAATGATACTCATAGCGATGACAAAATGACCGAAAAATGGCATGATTTAATTTAATTTTTGATGAATATATAATTTCATCTATCTTCAGACTTTTTTTTTTTTAATTTAGAAGGGAAAAATTCTGGGTGATTTCGAGCATAATAATAAATAAATTCTTGAGCATAACCGGCCCATTTACCAAATAGAGAAATCCCTAATTCCCTAATTTTTTTCTTTGAAATCTTTTTTCCATCATTATAAAACTTAATCATAAATTTTTCCATCCAAGTATCAACCGGAAAGTGAGAAATATCACCGTAAGCAAATAATTGAATACAATCTGCTACTTTTTGTCCAATCCCTTCAATATTTTGCAGTTTTTGATTAAAAATTTCAGAATCTAAAACAGGTTCACCTAAAAAAATAGGATAATTTTTAATGAAATTGCGCAAATATTTAGCACGATATCCGAATCCTAAATCCCGAAATTCTTCTTCAGTGACATTAATCAAATCAGAACGAGAAGGAAATAGAAAAAACTCTTGATCTTCAAAAATAACAGATTTTCCATACATTTTTCCAAGATCGTTCAAATTTCTTTTAATTCTTGGAATATTTGAACATTGAGACAATATATATGAAATTGAACATTCAAAGTTATCTTGGTTTAATAGGTGGAGCCCATTTGAAAAATTTACAACTTTTTTCATTAGGTTATCGATTTTAATGGATTTTTGCATTTCTAAATAATTATCTTTTATTCTAAAAAATGAATTTACGAGTTTCTCTAAGTTTGAATTTTTATTAGAAGAAATAATAAGAGTGTGTGGATCTTTCTGGGTAATTTTAATAATTCTATCAATTAATGCACCAAAGTACGTTTTTCCAGAATTATCTGACTCAAATCGAAATATTTGGCCGCATTCAAATGTTTTTACTGCATCAAAAATTTCAGAAAAATAGAGTTCATGCATAATTTATTATTAAACGAATAACATTTCAAGTTTTTATCATTCAAAACCTTATTCTATTTGTTGAAAAGAACTATGGTAAATGTTTTGTTAATTGGAAACGGTGCTAGAGAACATGCATTAGGAGAAGCTCTTGTTCGGGGTGGGGCAGAATTATCTGCGTATATGGCAAAAACGAATCCTGGAATTACTAGGCTCTGTAATAACAATGTAAAAATTGGAAATTTAGATAATTTCTTGGATATTGCAAATTTTGGGAAAAAAAATAAAGTTAATTTTGCTGTTGTTGGACCAGAAGCACCCTTAGCTATGGGAATCACAAATGCACTACAAGCTCATGATATTCCTACAGTTGGCCCTACAATTGAATGTGCACAACTGGAGAGTTCTAAGATGTTTACAAGATCTCTATTGAAAAAATATAATATTGAATCAAACATTAATTTTAAAAACTTTTTTAATATTATGGGAATCTCAAAATTCATTAACGATATTGGATTAGAAAACGTTGTTGTTAAACCTGATGGACTAACTGGTGGAAAAGGTGTAAAAGTATGGGGAGATCATTTACATAGCGAGCAAGATGTGATGGATTACTGTAATGAAATCTTAAATAATAATGGACGAGTAATAATCGAGGAAAAACTTAACGGGGAAGAATTTACCTATATTTGTTTTGTTGATGGAGTCAATGTAGTCGGAACACCCGTTGTTCAAGATAATAAACGCGCTTATAATGGGGATGAAGGCCCAAATACCGGCGGAATGGGATCCTATTCAATGCATAATCACCTAATGCCATTTATTTCAATTGAAGATGTAAAATATGCCAATAATCAAATGAAACAAGTTATTGATGCAGTAGCTGAAGAAACTGGATCTCAATTCAAGGGTTTTCTTTATGGTCAATTCATGAAAACAAAAAAAGGATTGAAAATTGTTGAATTTAACATAAGATTTGGGGATCCAGAAGCGATGAATGTATTACCGATTATGAAGAGTAATTTTGTAACAGTTTGTCAACAAATATTAGATGGAAATTTAAGCGGTCCATTAGAATTTGATAAGAAAGCCACTGTTTGCAAATACATGGTTCCAGAAGGGTATCCAATTAAACCTATTGCACATTCCGAAATAAAAATAGATGAAGCAGAGATTAAAAAATTAGGTGCTAAATTATATTATGCATCAGTGAGTGAGGAAGAAGGAAAAATATTTACATCTACTTCAAGAGCGATTGCGGTTCTTGGAATTGCAGACACTCTTGATGAGTCAGAAAAAATTGCAGAAAAAGGAACTACCTTTATTAATGGCGCGCTTTTTCACCGAACCGATATTGGAACACAAGAAGTATTGGATAAAAGAACACATCATATAAATAAAATTCTTAACGCAGAATGATCCGATATTTTCTCGTTTCAATTTTTTCTTATTAAAAACTAGAAATTTATTAAAATCTTGTATATAAAGATGTTCGATGATTTTATTAATTTTAATGAATGGTTGGTCGACAAACATTAATTAACGAAAACAAACCTAGTAGAAATGATATCTAAAATGTTCTTTAATTCTACTGAAAAAAAGAAATGTGCTAAATGTGGATACCAATTAGTCGCACCTTTCCCTCTAAATTGCCCTAAATGTAATGAAAGAATTCCAGGTGTCGAAGAACCAAAGAAAAAATCTAGAAGACTGTTGAATAAAGAAAAAACAGAGAAAGCAGAGAAAAAAAATTTCAGTGGTGAAATCATCAAAGGGCAATTAAAAAAAATGGAAGAAGAAAAAAAGGTTTTTGAGAATAAACCAACTTTTAAAACACTTGATCAATCATCCAAAGGGAAAATAGAGTTGAATCCTAAAGATTTATCTAAAAGCTTAAAAATTCAATCTAATCCTGATATTGTCATATCTGATAAATTAGAAAATTCAATGCAAGATAAATCAGTTCGTGAAATAAATATCTCTAAAGATTCAGCTTCGGATTCTGATTCAAGAATTAAAGTAAAAGTAAAAAGAAGCCCAGATATTGATCTTTCAAATACGAAAATTGCACTGGGAAAGAATGATGAATATCTAAAATTTATGGGTATAACAACCAAAGAAAGAACTGAAATATTTTATTCCAATGAAAAATTCAAATATTTCCTAGAATTAGGATCCAATCTTGATTATATCGCTACTTCTATATTGAGTGGGGAACTTGATAGGATGGTTCTTTCTCCCCTCGACAACGAGCATGATGAGATTTCAAGTGGTGATGGGCAAGAAGAGACTTGTTTCTTTCTAAGTGATAGGGATTTTTTATATATAATTTATGGTAATTTCCCAGATAAAAAAGCCGCTTGGCTATTATCCAATATGAAAATGCTTATTAAAGAAATTCTGAGAGGAAAAGATGTTAAAAAATTGACAAAACTCGATTTATATAACGTAAAACAGAATTTCCCATCACGTGTTAAATTCATTTTGAATGAGTATATAAAACTTCAAGATGTATTTACTTCACGAAAATTAAAATCTTTAGACAATTTTCTGCGAGTGGATTATTTTGGCTTAAGTTATCTATCGATCGGTGTAATTTCAAAAATTATTACCGAGGAAGAATTACAAATTGAAAGTCTGCCTCCCATTGACCCAAATAATGATAGTAGTTCTGATTTTAATCAATTAGAAATGGCAGAAGCATTAATTACAGCGAAGGTAGAGGCAATGGCAGCTAATACAGTTGCGAATACCCAGATGATGCCAAATTGGATTTCGGTAAAATTGGGTTTCCAACATTATCGTTTCATTTTATTCTCGAAATTAGGAAATTATTACATTTCACTACTTATAGAAGGAAATCTTGACTTAAAATCCCGAATCCTACAAAAGCTTCATGGGTGGCTTGAAGAAGTAACTAAAAAACCTTTTACAGGAGTTCTCGAAGAATTTAAGAAAGTTCAAGACGGAATCGTAGAATACTTAAAAGAAAACCATTCACACGCCCATTTTTAACGAAATGCAATTGATTTTTTTTCTGGCCCAGAAAATGCCGATTTTTGCGTTTATTTTAGAAATTTAATCCCGTTTTCGGTTGTGAAAGAGTATTCAAATCAAAGCAAGTAAGCACGGGATATTTCGGTACTATGAATTTTTTTAAGGTTTGGATCATCTGCAACATCGAAAACATCAAGTTTATGGAGCTGATTTTTTTTTATTCTTAGTAGCTAGTTTAAATTCAAAATTTTATTTTTCTGTTTTTTCATAAAGCTTAGATATAATACAGATCATACGTTAGTTAGATCAATTTTAAATATAACATATTTTCTCAGTTTAATATAGATAATAATCTAAAATCAACAAATAAAACGATGTACCATGAGCGAAAAAAGAATTTTAGTCGTTTGCCCTGTTTGTTCTAAGTCAGGACGCGTGCCCGTTCCTACTGAAGTCATCGCAAAGAAGGATTCTGGCGCCACATCAGTTTATATTCCACGCGAAATGATTTGCCAGCATGAATTCTATGCATACGTAGATAAAAATTTTAAAGTGAGAGATTATTTAGTTCTGGAGTATTCTCTTAAAGCAGAGGCTCTAAAAATAAAATCCAAGCTCAATTTTCTACTCAAAAAACAAGATACTTTTAATTTTTCCTTAAAAAATCTATCAAATTTTATTACTGAACGAGATTTTCGATCATTATTATTCTCTTGCTTTGTGGGGAGTTCGATTCTTTTTATCGAAGATGATTTAGATTCGGAACGTTTTGGTGTATTATTTAATGCTCTTGCATGGTTTTTTCCACATATGCCTGATACTTGTGTAATTATGAGTCCTCCAAACTATCTTGAATTCAATGATAAGCAACCTGATAACCTAAAAACTTACTCTATTTTCAATGTTTTATATAAAATTAGTGTTCAAAAACCGTTTGGTGATAGTTTATCTGAAACTTTTGAAGAAATATTAAATTCAATAAGAGAAAATGATTCAAAGTTAAGTTTTATTTATGCAAAAAATAAGGTTGACTATCTCCTAAAATTCACAGAAGAAATCGAGGGTATGGATACTAAAGACCACAAGCATATTCAGAAAATAATGAAAAAGAAATATCCAGAGCATGAAAGCATGTTTTCTTCAAGATGGATAGATACTATGCACCAACGAAAAGAATTGTGGATTGAACCCGAAACTGAAGAATCTAAAGAAGTAGTTAAAAAAGTAGAACTTGCAAAGGATCATTTATATTTCTATAATTCCGCGATTCATGTACGAACGGCAGAAAATCAAGACACTGACCTTAAAAAACACATCCTTCAAATAATTAGGTCTGAAACCGTTGTTTCTATAGCGGGAATAATTAATGATTTAGAAAAAAGAGCCTACGAACGAACTTTGGAATTTGATTATAACTTAGTTCCCGAAATTCTTGATGGATTTAAAGATAAAGGCTTTATCACTATAACCTAAAAAAAGAATACTTTATTTTGCTATTTTCTTTTTCTTTCTAAAAAAATGTTTAGAGTAAATTGAAGGATTTTATTTTGACAATTATTGTGAAATGTGATTTAAAAATATCAGAATGACTATAATCTTTAATTTCATTCATAAATTCCATATCTATCTCTTCCTTTTTCATTCTAATAAAAGTATGATTTCGAATTTCTTTGTCTTCATCAATATATACATCAAAGAACTGGATTTGCTTAGGAGAATTGTTATCAGGAGCAATTGACATATTTACAGTAAATAAAATGTCTGCGATATCATCTTCCAATAAGAAAATAAATTTTAAATTTTGACTAGCGATAAATTCCGCTAAATCTACATAAAGTGATTCAATAATTGGAGTAATTTCTTTATTATTAATCTCTTCATGGTCTTTATCTAATGAATCAACTATACTTGGAATAATTAAAGCGAATTTATTGGGAAGAAGATTTTTTCGCTCAAAATCGCTTAAATTATCTGTGAAAATCTTAGAATCTGAATTATTTTGAAGGGATTCATTAATTTTTTTTGATTTAATATAGATTTTCAACTGATTTTTCATGGAAAGACCAGATATTACTTTTGTATAGTATGTTTTCTTGAAAGGATCATAAGGTAACAGAGTCTTATTCTTAGAACCCATGCCTAATTGACGCATTATGGCTTCAGCGCCGTCTCCTTCAATATTTAAAATTAATAGTAAAAATTGTCTAAAATCTGATATCTCAATATAATTGCTAAAGGATTTGAATTTATCTTTAGCAAATTCATATTTTTCTTCAAAATTCATATTATATAAAAATTAGCTTATAATTTTAAAGTGATGGTTTTCCAAATAAAGAGAAAAATGAAATTTACTTAGATAGGTTCGAATTTTTCCACTGGTAAATTTACAGTGTACGTATTGATTTTCCGATATGGGATTTTTTGGGGTAATATAGGATTCTCTCGATTATCGATCCAATATTCAAGGACAATAGCGGGTATCGGCATTTTTAATTTGTTCGCGATAGAAATACGATGATGACCATCATGACACACTAAATTATATCGAGACTCCGTTTTTATCAACCAAACTACGACCGGTGGAATTGGTTTTTGAGTTTTTATCATATATTCGAGGGCTACTTTGACCATTTTAAATGTATCTTCATCCAATGAATCTTCAGAAGCCCAAATTTTAGCCGGGTTCATTTTTCGTTCATTCCAACTCAAGCCCTGCCCTTCAAATAGGGGTAATCTAAGCTGCATTAAGGTTCTTTTAATACCTCGCTCAATGTTGAATAAGATACCCCATTTACTCTTTAAAAGGAAAGCGAGATAAGCAAGTTCTGGGACCATTGGATCTTCTCTTAAAAACATCTTGGTTAAATCTTTTATAGTAAAATCTTGAAGATGCTTAATGTTTAAATCATCAACATCTATAAAATCCCATTTGATTAGTTTTGATTTTGCCATTTGATTTGACCCCTATTTGCTATTTATTTTTTTATTTTTTGACGGGTAACGGGCAGATCAATTACCCTTTTTTGAATTTGAAAAGCGTAATTAAACTTCTCTTCCATTTGGTGATAATTCCCTAACGGTTCGAGTATTACTGCGGAAACTTTTCTATGAAACCGAAAAGCGAAAAATACTCTATGATGTCCATCGTGGAGAATTAGCCGAACCTTCTGAGAATCAAAAAAATTCCAGACAATTATTGGAGGAATCTCCTCATCAATGCTTTTAACGTAATCATATGCAGCTTCAACCATCTTGAGTTTTTTGTTTTCCAGCGAGTCCTGACTTGCCCAAAGCAATGCTGGTTCTATTTTCTTAAATGTAGCCAAAACATACCGGGGATTTACATTTAATTGATTACATGCAAACATTTTTAATGCTTCGGGAGTTTGGGCAAAAAAATAGTGCGTGCGATTTAAAAATGACTTGTAACCTAATATTTTCTCATCTTCAATGTTTGAATTAAGTAATTTTATTATATCATTGGGTTCATTTACAAGTTTCATTTTTGTCATATCCTTCCTCTAACTATTTTTCTTATGACACTACTGCGACGATATTAATCTCAAAAATTTCGATTTTTATCTATTAATAATACTATTGAAAATTGCGCTATTAGATTTTTCCGATCGAGGACCTTAATTTCACTCTAATCCTCAAAAGTATTCTTTTTACATGTATTTAAGTTAAGCTATAAATAAAAAAATAAAAAAATAAAAAAAATCTGAAAATTTAGAAAAATTAGAAAAATAATGAGTAAATGGTTAACCCAATAATGAGCAAACCGGAAACGATCCTTAAAAGGGGCCTATATTTAATTCTAATTTCACTAATCTTTTCTGTTTGGACCCCAAAACCTAAAATAACCATTAATATTACTAATGGAATTAAAAGCCCAATGTAAAATAAAATTAATGATGGGACATAAAGCGCAGGATTACTAGAAATTCCGTAAACAAGACTTATCATGATACCGCCAACGCAAGGTATTTTCAGAAACGAAAACACAAAACCTAAAATGAACGTATATAAGAAAGTCCCTTTATTAGCCATTTTTTTAACAAATTCTTTTATTGGCTTTGGAGTTGAAAATAATTTGCTATTTTCATTATAAGCATCTATAATATACCATAATCCGAGCAAAAACATTAAAACGGCGAAAAATATTCTTATCGCAGTCCCAAAGAATGTTGAAATGAGAAACTCAAAAGTAAAAACAACAACAATCCCTAATAACAAATACATTAGCAATATTCCCAGAGTAAATCCTACAAATATCGGAAGCATTTTTGTTTTTTTTCCGTCTTGAACAATTACAGCAGATGAGATTACAGCGGTAACTAATATAACACAAGGTGATAACCCAGTAATTAACCCAGAAACAAAAGCAAACCATGGAGTAATTTTTTCTCCTTGCCAATTAGGGCAAGATCCTTCCAATTGTTCAAAAGTATTATACCATTGTTCCAATGAATCAAGAGTTATTCCTTCTTCATCCAAACCATATACACAACTTCCTTTTAGAAATATAACGAGAGGGATGTTCGGTTTCCCAAGTCCCAATGATTCAGTATATTCAAAAAATGTAGTAAAATTTTCTTCAGGAATAACAATATATTTTGTTAAATTGATATTAGGATGGTTCTCTTCTAATTCATCAACTAATTGTTCCTTTTCTTCACAAATCTCGCAGTTTTCCAAACCATAATATTCAACTGATATTTGATCATCAATATTTATTTGAGGATCTTGGGCTTTTACAGAAATTGCGCCAAAAATTATAGAAAAACTCAGTATTGTAAATAGTATCCTAATAAAATATGTTCTATTGATGATTTTAGGGAATTTCATAGTGGTAATTTAATCTTGGAAAGAATTGTTATAAAAATTGTGGTATCAAATCAGACCCATTTAATGGTAGTGGAACAACAACTAAAATGGCCCAAGAAAATAAACAACTGTTATTATCAAGGATATTAAAGCAATCGTTAGAATTTCCCATCTAAAACTAAAAAATATCCCTTTCGCATTATATTTTTTTGTCCACCTTTGATCAAATAGAAAATATGGAAGTAAACCTAAGATTATGGAGATTATTACTATAAGGATTAAATTCGAAGAATCCACAAATGATTTAAGTCCTGAAAGATACATCCAAATAACCGTTCCTATCATTGGAGGATGCAAAGTCGCTCTTTCGATGAGTACCCATGCTCTATTTTTTCTGAAAAATTTTTTTTCTTTAAATTTAACAAAAAACGGAATGTCCCACCCAATTATAGCAATGATCAATGCAATGGTTTCACTTATTAATATAAAATTAAGGATATCCCACGAAAAACTTGAAATCAAAGCTAAACAGTAATAATAATTTAAAAAACGTGATAAATAATGTCTACGAAATTGAAGCTCATCCTTCAATTGGAATTCGGTCAACCAAATCCTAAATATTAAAAACGAAATTCCAATAATAAGTAAAGCTATACTCATTGTATTGTCAAAAACTCAATTTTAATTAAATTTTTCTTTAAACATCCAATAATCCAATCGACGTTGTTTACGGATATATGGGATTAAATGACTTGTTTTTATCCAATGTTTAATTGGAAGTTTGAACTCTCCACTTATACGTTGAAGAGCAGATTCCAAAGATTCATGGATTCGCACATTTCCCCCCTTCATTCCCTCTGATAAAATATTTCTAATCGTTTCTCTGATCACCCAAACACCAAGAGGTACAAGATAACCACCAGAAATCTCCCGAAACACAATTACACGTGCTTGACGGCGTTGTTTGAATAAAAATTCTTCTACTTCTTTTCTAGCTGCATAATAAGCTCCTGTTATATTAGAGGCATATATTTTTCTTCCTTTCTCAAATTCATAATCTGTAGCAATAATCGGGATAGATGGTTGGTGGTTGGATACGCCAGGAATATCTTGATTCCAGATTGAGTCGCGATGCCAATATTCATTCATCTCATAGCACCATGGCCCAGGAGTGAGTAATATAAGAAATTTATTATCTAGATATTTCCCTGTAAAAGTATAATTCTTATCAATTGTTTGGAAATGAATCAATTTCTTGGCTATCCCTTTACCTATTATATCATCTACTGCTGTTATACTCCACCTAGTGGGAACGAGCGTTCTCCTCTTCTTAACTCCTAGTAATCCTGCCGAAAGTAATCTTTGAATGGAAGTTATTGAAACTTCATCAGATTTATATAAATAGTCTAAGATTGCATCGGCAGCTTTGAGATCCCTATCGGAATATACTTTATCAACGGATTTAAGAACTTTGATATTATCAACTACCTTTATCTCTTCAGCTCTACCAGAAGGACCTGTCGGAGCAGTATTATTATCATATTTTAGATTAAAACGAATTTTTGAAAGATGAGCTTCAGTATCAACTGAATTTGAAGCTAGGGTTAATTCTTGGGTCGCATCCAGTAATTTTCGATTAGTCCTGTTTAATTTACCGTATATTTTATCAATATTATCTTTATAACGGACACTTACACTGAAATTTGACCTTATCATACTAGAGCGGAACCCAACAATTTCTTCAATTGGTTTTCCGAACCATGATTCAGGAGAATCCAAGAAATGAGTATCTTTAGATTTAGCATACTCTCCAATTGGAAGAAGCGGACCAATATTTACTTTCGGATAACCATAAGATCCAACAAAAACTGCCGGTGGGCTTGCACCGAATATATCTTGTTTTCCTTTATAATTTTTGGGATCTATGCCCACAAAACTTTTTAAAACAGAGTTTCTCATCAGAATTGGGCAAGATTTCTTTCCACAAAGCAATCTAGAGCCTTTACAACGAATACAGATATTTTCAGTTTCTGTCGTTGTATTTTGCGCTGATGAGTACTGATTCAGTTTAATCCTCTCAATTTAAAATATATTTCTGATGTTATTTCAAATGTTTAGTTATTTATAATAAGGGAGACCATGGTAAAATAGAATATTATTTTAAAAGAGTTAATGGATTAACATCTGTATAAAAGATTAACATCTGTATATTGGGGTGTGAATAAGATTTCTTTAATAATAATGCCGACAAAAAGGAAGTGTCATCAAAAAATAATTATCTAACAAATAAAACACTGAAAAAATCATAAAATAATATTTTTTAAAGAGGGGGAACAAAATAAAAATCGTTACCATTAATATACCTGAGCAATACTTAGACTGTCTTAAAACTATGGTAGATCTAGGTTATTTTCCAAGCCGTTCTGAAGCAGTTCGACAAGCTTTGAAGCTATTTTTGACTAAGGAAGCAAATTTAGTAAAAGATATTGAACATGACCAATTCAAAATCTTAAAAGAAAATCAAATGAATGCACTTATTGGATCAAAATAATTCATATCAACAATTTTTTCTTCTTTTTTCGTTTTAGAATTTCGCTATTTACTTTTCCATGAATGATTTCATTTCTCCTAAATTTTTTTAAACATGATTTCCTTTTTTGTTTAGCGAAAAATAAGGGTTAAGGTTAAAGTTAAATGAAGACACTCGGAAAATTTGATAGCAAAGAAATTGAAGAAAGAATAATAAAATGGTGGGAAACGGAAAAAATCTATGATCTCATCAAAAAAGCTGAACCCAAAGCAAAAGATAAGAGATTTTTCTATTTAGATGGACCACCTTATACGACCGGCGACGTACATCTAGGAACGGCGTGGAACAAGATCCTCAAAGATATGATAATAAAATACAAAAGGATGAGAGGATTTAGAGTTGTCGATACACCAGGATATGATACTCACGGGTTACCAATTGAAGTACTGATAGAGAAGAAGTTAGGGATTAAAAATAAGAAAGAGATTCACCAATACGGATTGGAAAAATTTATCAAAGAGTGTAAAAATTTCGCATTAAGTCAAATTGAACCGATGAACGATCAATTTAAGAGACTCGGTTGTAATTTTTGGAATTGGGATAACCCATATATCACACTGAAAAACACATATATTCAGGGTGTTTGGTGGACCATAAAGAAAGTTTGGGAAAACGGCTATTTATACCAAGGATTTCGTCCAATGAATTGTTGTCCTCGTTGTGGTACCGCTTTAGCAAAACATGAGTTCGAATATTACGATATAGAAGATACTGCAATTTTCGTTAAATTTCAATCTCTCGAAGATCCTAAGACATTTTATGTGATCTGGACAACCACGCCTTGGACTCTTGTTTCAAATACAAATATAATGGCAAACCCAGATATTGAATATGTTAATATGCGCGTGAAAGATGAACATTGGATAATGGGAATTTCATCGACTGCAGATTTACTCCAAAATAAATTAGGTTTAACTTTAAAGGCTGAAGATGGATTTGAATACGGCGAGAGAATACAAGGTTCAAAATTAGAAGGAAAAAAATATATTCACCCATTAGCAAAAGAAGTTCCATATCAAGCAGAATTAGAAGAAGATGAACCAAAAGTTCACTCAATATTGATGTCTCGCGAATATGTTCAAGAATTAGGAGGCTCTGGCTTAGTTCACAGCGCACCCGGACACGGACCTGAAGATTTTGAAGTTGGTCTTGCACATGGTATTCCTATCTTTTCTCCTGTAGAGATGGACGGGTGTTATAATAGTCAAGCGGGAAAAATATTTGAAGGAAAATACGTGCATGAAGTAAATCGAGAAATTATGGATATGCTAATTGAAAAAGGGACATTAATCCATGAGGAAAACATTCAACATGAATATGCTCACTGTTGGAGATGTAAAACTAAACTTGTTTACCGTGCAACTAAGCAATGGTTTTTCAAAACCTCGGCACTGAGAAATGAAATGTTGAAAGCAAATGAAGAGATACTTTGGATCCCAAAAAGAGCAGGTTCTACAAACTTCAAATCATGGTTAAATTCATTACAAGATTGGTGCATTTCACGTCAGAGAATATGGGGAATACCTTTGTCAATTTGGGTTTGTGATGATGAAGAATGCGGTAATATAGACGTAATCGGTTCAATGGATGAATTAAAGGAAAAAGCAGGTGAATGCCCTGATGATCTTCATATACCAAAGATTAATGAAGTAACATGGAAATGCCCAAAATGCAATAAAGGAACTATGAAAAGGGTTCCCGATTTAGCAGATGTATGGCTTGATAGTGGCTCTGTTATGTGGGCATCTCAAAAATTTGTTGATGGTTATGAGCATTATGATACTTGGGAGCCTGTAGATTTCATATTGGAAGGTAAAGATCAGATCAGGGGATGGTTTAATTCACTTCTTTCCAGCGCTATGCTTTCTTCTAACCGTAAAAATTATAATGCATGTTTTATGCATGGATGGGTTCACTCTCATGGAATGAAAATGTCTAAATCGATAGGAAACGCAGTATATCCACAAGATCTTATAGAAGGTAATGTGGAGATCTTAACAGAGAAACAAAAAGAAGACATGCGGAAAATCGCAACCATGGAAACAATTTCAAAATTTGATAAAACTAAAAAGACTACCACCAAAAAGAAAGTTAGAAAAGCAGCAAAGAAGAAATATATCAAAGATGATAAAAGATGGTCGAACATAAAAGGTATAGAAACTTTCAGGTTTTACAGTGTTGGTAATGTTCCACCAGGGAGAGATTTTAACTTCGATTATAAAGAATATACAGATACATTCAAAGTCCTTAATACTTTCTGGAATACATTCTTATTTGCTCAAGAAAAAATGAATTTAAACAAATTTGATACTAAGAAACATAAATTCGTTTATGAAGAACTTTCTCTTGTAGATAAATGGATCTTATCGAAAACCTATTCTTTAGTTGAAGATTTAACCAAACTTTATGATGTGTATGAATTACCATCAATTCCAAACCGTTTACAAGATTATATTCTAAATGATTTATCTAGATGGTACATCACAATAATTAGGGATAGAGTTGATGTAAATGCTGAAGATGAAGAGAAATACACAACTTTAGCAGTCCTATGGCATATTCTTTACAAATTGTGTTTGATGATGGCACCTCTTAATCCAATGATTTCCGAGGAAATTTATCAGAAAATGTTTAAAGATGAAATGATATCTAAAAGTAAAGCATCGATCCATCTTGAAAAATGGCCGAAAATTGTAAAAAAATACATAGATGAATCAATCGAGTCTCAAATGCTTGAAGCCCGTCAAATTATAGATGAAGTTCGATCTTTGAAATCCGAAAATAAAATAAAATTAAGATGGCCTACTAAAAGCCTATTTTTATTACCGAAGGAGAAAAAAGAACTCCTATTTATAGATTTAATTAAAGATATGTGCAACGTTAAAGAGATTTTTATTGTTAACGCTAAACCAGTTAAAGGTAAAATAATTGAAACCGAATTACCACTACATCAAATCTATCTGGATATTAAAGACTCAAAAAAGCTTCAACAAGAACGTATATTACGGGATTTATTACGAACAATTCAGTTTTTACGCAAGCAAAACAAATTGCAAACTGGTGAAGAAATAAACTTACAACTTGCAGCCGAACATCCATTTTTACTGGGCACATTGAAAGATACTAAATCAAAAATTGTCGAAAAAGTAACTGCTTATCCAATAGAAATTGTTAATAAACAAATTGAAAAGGAAGATGGATGGATATTCCATGATTTTCATGTTTGCACTAATGGAAAGTGTTTTGCTATGATTAGAGAGAAAGCAGCCTTAAAAATATTCGATGGTATTGAAGGTAGGTGTTCTTATTGTTCAAAATCAATAACAAAAGACACAGTGGGAACAATTCAAATCAAATTCAAACGAATATAATGATTTTTTTTACTTATTTTTATTTTTAGAATAAATTTGAAACCTTTTTCATCTTGTCGACAGATGGTGAACCCGAAAGGCTAAAAGGGGAAAAGTTCTTTACTATCCTATAATCCAAGTCGATTTACCGTAAAGTCTTTTGCGCTTTTTCCGAGTTGTCGGTTTTTGGTTCGTTAAAACGTTAAGATTCTTAGTTAAACCGAGGAAGGTTGCTTTATTCTCCCAGGAATATTAAAAAATGGATAAAAAAGAGAGTTAAGATTACTTTTCTTGCTTTGAAATTTTCTTTTCTTTAAGAGATTTTTGCCTGGAAGTTCTAATATACCCCATATATGCTGCAAATGTTCCAACAATAACAAATCCCCATGCTGCAAAATAGAAAACTGTATAACCCGAACTATCAAAGAGCATCATCATCAACCGATCAGCAAGGAAGCATATTAAAACCATAATAAAGGAAAGACCCAATCCCGCCAAAGATAAAGATGCACTTTTATAGTGAGGTTCTTCCATTAAGCGATACATTTTCAAAGATGCAACAACAAAAGGAATATAAACATAGCACATAATTACTAAAACAAATAAAAAGGAAAGAACATCCAATAAAATATTTCCCTGTTCAACTGCAATCAAAGTAAATAGAATGGTAAATATTGATAGCATTATTAATATCCATTTTTCTACCTGATTGTAAATATCATCAAATATCTTTACCTTTAAAATATAAGTAATATCGGCTGCTAAAACCAAAAGCACAAAACTAACGCGAAATTGAAGTATTATAGCATAAAACCAAAATCCAGGAGTATTCGGATCCAGTACAGTGAAACCTGTTATATCCATTTGAATTAAAATAAATTTAGATAGCCAGGAAAATATTATTGCAAAAAACATGCAGGTAAATGAAGCTAAAAGGAGAAATGTGTTTGGGGTTTTCTTCTTACTGTAATGCACAATAATTAATACAATCAGTATTAAAAACAAAAATATTATTCCACTTTCATAGAGTAATCCATTGAAAGTATCTTGTAATTCGGGTCGTATACTCATAAATTCACTAATTTTTTATTTGCTTAAAATTTTTTGAAATAATTGCATAATCTGATCACTTATTCATAGGCTCCAAATAGAAAGGTAAAATTGAGTTAAAAAAGGATGAACTACAAGTGATTCAATTTATTTATACTTTTGCTGAATCCACCGTGATAACGAGTATGCGTATTTCTGAAGATCGATAATCAGTTTTTTTTGAGACAGTTCCCTTAAAATAGACACTTCTAACGTATTGAAAGTAGCTTCCAATTCATCAACTAAATCAAATATTTCGTGAATTTTTTTCCAATCATTTGCCCAAGCTTCATCCCATGTTTCATCATAAGCTGTTTTATATGGAAATATCATTTTCTGAGTTTGATTGCCTAGCATAATCTTTCCCCTAATCAATTAATGAGGATATAAGTATAAAAATATATTGAAGTTAGCAATTTTTTAGATTTTAACAGAATTCGATTTATTGGATTTATTGCATCGCAATTTTTTTAGATAAATTTTCTCGGAAAGTAGGAAAGCGAGTAAAAAAGGTTTGAGAATTAAATACAGGCCAATCCGAAAATAAAAATAGAGATTCTAGAGGTTTTTTGCCAATACTTCCAAAATCCCTTTTAATTGTGAATTTTAAAGAATCTAAATCAAATAACGAAATAATCTCCTCGGATGAAAGAACATCAAGAAATCTCACATAATATAGAAGTAAATCATCGTTTTTCAGAATCCCTTCTTCATATTCCTCACAATACTTATTTAATAATGCGTTTTCCAGCAAAGCAGGGTAATTCTGATGTTCCCATGCGATAACATTGGTTAGTAAAATAAATAAATCCTCAAGAGTGAGTTTATAATACATCATTCTATAAAGTAAATTTTTTTCACTGGTATCCTTTGAAGTTTTAAAATTATCCATAATCGTATTATATTCATGATGAATAAACGGTTTTAAGGTGATTTCATAAAAATCTTTACTGTTCTCTGAGAAAAGGATGATTTTAATGTGATAATATAGGTAATTTTTTAGTTTTTTTTGCCGTGATTTTGTTAACGTACAATTTTTCCATTTCTCACTAAATAAATTTAACTTAGCCTTAACTTGAAACTCCAACTCAAATGCAGTTAATTCTAATAGTTCCATTATCGTTTTGAAAATAATATCCCTAATTTTTCTCCTCTCCATTATTCTGTTTATTTAACGATGATTTGGAAAATTGAATAATTACCTTAATTTCACACACAACTAAGACTTTTACAAATTTAATATATTTATATGTTTTCTTTCTGAATTCTATTTTTCTATTGATAGATAAAATTCAAAAAAAAATATCAAATAAGTTCTTTGGATTAATCCTTATTAAAATACAAAAATGTTAAATGTATGTATAGATAAAATGTTAATTAATTAAAATATTAGACTGAAAAATTTAAAAAAAATTTCTTTAGATTTTTGAGCTCTTGAAAAATTATTCATTATCCAAACGGGATAAAAATGAAAAATACAATAAATACTAAAAAAATCTTACTTATGATCACTATAATCCTAACTCTGAGCACAAGTTTTATGGTTTTTTATTACTCTATGGTCTTGAAAGGAAATTCCGTTAGTTTTCAGTCAATAACATATAAAGAAAGCATGCAAACAATGTCATTGAAAAAACCAAAATCGTCAACAGTTTCGTTAAATATTAGAAAAACTGCAAATATTCTGGATGGAAACGCACATGATGTAATGATTGTTGGATCATTAGCATATGTTGCAGATGAATTTGGTGGACTTAGAATAATTGACATTTCCGATCCGACCGCTCCTGTGGAGATGGGTCAATTCGATGATGGAGGATCTGCAGAAGGCCTTTATGTTTCGGGAGGGTATGCTTACGTTGTTGGTCTTGATGATGGTTTAGAGATTATTGACATTACTGACCCGACCGACCCTGCACAAGTGGGACAATTCGAAATTAGTGGAGAACCATTGGATGTTTACATTTCGGGCTCATATGCATTCATAGCTCATAATGTTGATGGTCTGTTGATTATAAATATTTCCGATCCCACCGCTCCTTCCCAAGTAGGACAATTCAATGAAGGAGGATTTGCACGTGACGTTTATGTTTCGGGATCGTATGCGTACGTGGCAGATGGCTCTAATGGTTTAGTTATTATTGATATTTCCAATCCGATTTAACCAGAGAAAGTGGGAGAATTCTATGATGGTGGATCGGCAAACGGTGTTTATATTTCAGGATCGTACGCGTACGTGGCGGATCGTTGGGATGGTTTAGAAATTATTGATATTTCCAACTTGGACACTCCAACGTTAGTAGGACATTTCGATGATGGTGGATCGGCAAACGGTGTTTATATTTCAGGATCGTACGCATACGTGGTGGAGGATTATGGTGTT
>JAUWOE010000002.1 GCA_030612265.1 Promethearchaeum sp. | reverse complement strand
TGGAATTGGATGAATTTCTGGGACGGTGTTACAATAAACGTTATCCGCTCTATATTGGTTGTTTAGAATAATTTAGTAAAAATTGTGAGAAAATAAAAACTTAAAAGCAAGGAAAGAAAGATTTTAAATTGAATTACATAGTTAATGAAAATAATAAAAAAAAAAAATAAAAAAAATATATAATTGGGTTTACATAAATTTTGATTCATCCACGACAGGTAAATCCTTTAAAGCTGCTTCGATTTCTTCATTTGGATATTCAAAATCAACTAATTTGTTTTCCTGAAGCGCCTTATATGCATGTGTATCAAAATATCCATGCCCCGAAAAATTGAATAAGATCGTGCACTTTTTTCCTTCTTCTTTTGCTTCCAAAGCTTTATCAATGGCCGATACGATTGCATGACAGGTTTCTACAGCGGGTAGTATTCCCTCCGTTCGAGAAAATAGTATTCCCGCTTTAATTGCTTTCGTTTGATGATACATAACCGATGAAACTAAATCATGATTGGCCAGCATAGATAAAATTGGGGCAGCACCATGATAACGTAAACCTCCAGCATGAACCGCGGGAGGAATAAACGAATGACCTAATGTAAACATCTTGATTATCGGTGCAATTTTTGCTGAATCACCATAATCCCACGTGTATTTTCCTTTTGTAATGGATGGACAAGCGGCTGGTTCTGCTCCAATGAATTTTGTATCGGATTTTATTCCCAGTAATTTATCTTTTAAAAATGGGAACGCTATTCCGCTAAAATTGCTTCCTCCCCCGACACATCCAATTACAACATCAGGATATTCTCCTGCAATTGCCATTTGTTCTTTTGCTTCAAGACCAATAACTGTTTGATGTAAACACACAAAATCTAAAACGGATCCCAAAGAATATTTATAATCTGGAGTTTTCATCGCAAGTTCTAATGCTTCGCTAATTGCAATTCCTAAACTTCCTGGATGATTTGGGTCATCTTTATAGAACATTCTTCCCGATTCCGTTTGATTTGATGGTGAAGGAACTAAATCTGCTCTGAAATTTTTCATTAGAACCCTCCTTCCAGGTTTATCATAATAGGAAGCACGAACTTGAAATACTTTCACATCTAAATCCATCATTGTTCCTGCCATTGCTAATGCACTACCCCACTGACCTGCACCAGTTTCTGTTGTTAATCCTTTTAATTTGTCCTTTTTAGCATAAAATGCTTGAGCTATGGCAGTATTTCCTTTGTGGCTACCGGTTGGACTCACATATTCCGCTTTACAGAATATTTTTATTCGATCACTATCGAGACCTAATGCTTTCTCCAATCTAAATGCCCGTACCAATGGAGTGGGCCTGTTACATAGCGCAAAGGCTTCCCTAACTTCTCTAGGAATATCAATGAATTCTTCTTCTGACATTGCCTGTTTAACACATTCTGTAGGGAAAATTTGTTTCATGATTTCTGGGCTTGCAGGCATTCCATTTGGAAGTAGGCATGGATAGGGTTTTTCTGGTAAAAATGGCGCGATATTCAACCATTGTTTCGGTATTTTGTTCAGCGGGAGCAGAATTTTGTTATTTAATCTGTTCATCGGCTGAATTGCTTGGTCTAATTGACTGCGCTGTTTTTGTACTTTTATAACCATGTTTTTCACTTTTTTGTTTTTTTTTATATTTGTTTTTTGTATTATTTGGAAAAAAAATTATGTGATTAAAATCTCAAAGTCCACTAATCAATATGCAATAATTTTCTAGATTCAACTATTTCTCATAAATCTATAAATTGGAATACTAAATTTGAATTATAAATAAATTTAATATTAAAAACCTAACGCTCTAGATAGCTTATAATTAAAAATTTCACTTCTGCTAACTAGAGCTAATGCCAAGGCCAGGTTAATTCTTCTAAAGATGACTGAACGAAAACTTTACTAAACAAAAATGCAGAATTTGCTTTCATCATTATCATCTAAACCTTAAAACTTGATATATTAATTATCTATCTATCATATATAAATTTAAGCAATTAAAAAAGTTCTTGAAATTTAGTATTACAATCGGTTTTTCAACTCTCCCACGCTAAAGATTGGGCTTCTTCTATTTTAAAAAATTGCGTCAATAAATTCTACCCATGATAATTTTCCCAATATAACTAATAGGATAAGAACACCAAAGAAAATCACTGTTAAGATAATTAAAATATATTGTGCTTTATTAAGTCTTTTTAAATATTTTCCAGGGTCTTTAATTGATTGTTCAGGAGATATTTCGCTTGAATTGCTAATTTTTGTATAAGATTCTGCTTCTTTCTTTATCTTAGTTATAGTTATAAACAAAATCATACCACCAAGAATTATCGGAATTAATGCAATAAAAAGCCATTCTCCTGGAGCATCGTTTCTAATATATCCGTCTTCCCCTACAAAACTAACTGCAAGGATAATTGCAAGAATAACACCAATTAAAATTAATGAAATAGCGAATATTATTAATTTTTTATAACTTTTTTTTTTAGTACTAATAAATGCATTAATTTTACTATTATTAGCATTATTATCAAAATTATTGTAATCCATCGTGTATTATACTTAATTTTAGTCTTTATAAATATGTGAATATGAAAGAGAAAAAATCGGAAAATGTAAAAGTGGAAATTTCTATTATTCTACTAAGTTATAAAAATGCATTCCATAAAAGTTAGTAAAAAAACAAAAGAACGAATTGAAAAGACCCAAGCAGAATTATTACTTGAACGTAACTATAAGGTTAACCAATCTGAACTTTTGGATAAAATTGTTGAAAATGCAATTAAGGATCCTCATTTTATAGATAAAATTTTTTCTCAACAACCAAGTTCTCCAAAACCTGAAAAAAAACAAGTAAAAATAAAAATTGTATCGCGCAAAAAACCAAAAATACGATTATATCCTGAAGAATGGAGTGAATAACCTCCAAAGTTTTAAAGAAGGTCAATGTAAAAATATTTAAAAATCTAAGGACGCCAATTAAAGGAGACAAATGAAATTGGAATGCGATTTGCATGGATTTGAACTTTCTGAAGCCATTATTGAAGTATTTCACGCGCTTGAAGAATGTGCGGTCAATGAAGACAAATATTTGGATATCGTGCATGGCTATTATCACGGAACAGTTTTACGAAATTATTTCCGTTCAAAACGCTTTTTACAGGGTGCCGCAAGAGAAGGATATAGACTTAGGTTTGTTAAATCTCCAAATCCTGGAAAAACTCGCATTCTAATAGAAGGAAATTAACTGTCACTTAAAAATTATCCAAATTGGAGATCTGTAACGGAAGATCAGTAGCATCCCATATAGAAATGCCGGTGCAAATAACCCAATTCAAGAATAATATATGCATTATAATGCACAAAAAAATGTTTTAAGAAATCACTCTCTATTCTTCCAATTTAAATAACGTCAAAATCTTGAAGTCTTTTTAGATATTTTAATGTTAGAACTCCCGTCCATTCCTTTTTAGCCAAAGACCAATGAGAAGGATATGATGACCATTCCCAATTTGGAGATATTAAAGTTTCTTTTTCAAATAAGGTGATATAGAATTGTAGGTTTTTTCTGATATTTTCTTCAGATATCCCCCACAAATTATCCTCTGGAAAAATAAGAAAATCTAATGGTTGAGGCACGTAAGAAGACCATTTTTCTTTATCTATCACTATTAGTGCATCTATTCCCTTCTGCAAATTCTTTTCTAAACGAACACGTAAATCAGATGAGAGATGGTGATATAAATGAAGAAAGCAAAAAAGTTCATGTTCACTTTGAAACTTTGATTTACGTTCAAAATATTGAAGTGCATGTTCAATATATGTATCAATGGGCCAATTGAGCATATATTTTGGATATGAATACGCATAACTAAGAAGTTCAGCCGATGGATTTCCCCAGTTCATATCAATTGGAGTCATTTTTGTGGAAATATCATAAGTCCACCAGGGTGCATGGGGGAATTCGTTCACTTCAGGAGTTACTGAATACCATCCCACTCTATTTAAATAAAATGCACCTCTTAAATATTGAAGCGCTTTTGCTATCATCTCATCCCGCAATTTTGATGAAGACAGAGTATCCAAAATTCGTAATCCCACAGATGTTGCCATAGGAGTAGAGTCTGGTAAATGAAAATCTGGTTCAATACCATGCCCGAAACCTCCATCATGATTTTGAAAGGTACTTAATTCTTTCAAAACAACATTTACAGACCCTTTTTCGAATTGATAAGCATATCGTGCGATTTCTAATGGACGCGCAATTTTCAAAAAAGCAGATCGAATTTTTTTTTGTACTAACTGCGAAAGTTTGAGATCGCTAAAACTCATATCCATATATCATAAAAAGAAACAATGTTTTAATAAAAAACCGAACTCTACATGAAATTTTTTTTCTACAGTATTCTCTATTCTATATTAGAATGAAAGAAATTCCTTTAAAATTTCAAATGGAATATCGCGCAGTCTCTTGTAAACATCTTCCCGAATTGCAAGCCGATGTCGACCAATTACGAGCTGCAAATAAAATTCATAATAATGAAGTCTTTCAAAGCTATATTGCTGATTTTAAATACCAAGTTCCAGAGGATTTTCCTGAAGCAAAATTTGTAATTATTGTTGCAGTGTCTAAGCCAATTGCCAAAATCCAATTTCAATATGAAAACGAAGCACATGATGTTTACATTGGTTCTCCCTATTATGATAGTGGTTATACTGATGAAATAGTTCAAGAATCACTCAGAAAAAGAATTAATCTCCCTTCTGAATTAAAATTAGTGCAAAATTTGAAGCTTCATCAAAAATTATTAGCAGTACGCAGTGGTTTAGGTGTATATGGGCGAAATAATTTATGTTATGTTGGAGATATGGGATGTTTCGTTAATCTATATGCTTTTTACACCGATTACGAAGGATTATCCGATTCATGGGAAGAAATCAAAACTATGAAATATTGTAAAACCTGCAATATTTGTTTGAATAATTGTCCAACAGGAGCAATTCGGGAAGATGAGTTTGTTATTGATATTTCTAAATGTATCCCGTTATATAATGAAATTGATGGAATTTTTCCTGATTGGATTCCAAAGATTGCTCATAATGCTCTAATGGGTTGTTTAAAATGTCAGTTTATTTGCCCCGGAAATCATAAAGCTATCAAAGGAATAACCAATTTGGGAGAGATGAATGAAAAGGAAACTCAAATGATTCTTGAAGGTAATATACCAAAAGAAAATGTTCAAGAGGTATGTCAGAAACTTAAATTCCTTGATCCAGAAGATGTATGTCGAAAACTTAAAATGTGTGATCCAGAAGATTTTGATCGAATACTACCCAGACTAAGCCGTAATCTGAAAGCAATAATTTTGCGGGAAGTATAGATAAGAGAGAAAAAGAAAAAAGGACCATTAAGGCAAAGCTATTTCATTAGTATCTTCATTTAGATCTATTATCCCTTGTACGGCCAGTTGTTTGATTGTTCTAACCGCCATAATTGGAGTTAAATCTAATTGTTTTTTCATTTCATCCAAATTGCACTTTCCTTTCTCGAGAATTGTAGCAAGAATGTCTACTTCAAATATATCTTGGTCAGAATTCTCAATTACAAATGAGGTAAAGAAGTTTTGTTCCTTTAATTTACCAATTCTTTTTTCTAGTTCTACTAATTTCTGTTCGAATTCTTTTTTCTTTTGTTCTTCCAATTGAGTATTTTCTACTTTTTTCTGATCTAACTGGGTTTTTTCAGATTCTCGATTTTTAATTCCTTCATTTACCTCCGAAAGCTTTGAATTTAAATTTATTAACTGAAATTCAGGTTCCTTTTGTTTACTAGTAAGTCGTTCTAGTTCTGTGGAAAGTTCTGTGCACTTTGAAGTTAAATCATCTTTACTTGTCTTTAATTCCTGAATTTTTTTATCCAAACTTTCAGAATCGGTCCGAAGGCTCATTAAATTTGCGTCTTGTTCTTTAATAGTTTCGACTAAGGAAGAATTTTCATCTTTTAGAATTTTGATATTTTTCCAAATGGAACTGAGTTTTTCAGAAAATTCTTTCATATTCGATTGCATTTTTTGATTATAAGTATCGAAAGCAGTCTCAAATTGCTCGATTTGAGCTAAAATTTCTTCAGCAGACATTATTTAAAGTCAACCTCCGATTTTAATGTGATTTTTCCTGCGGCTTCATTAAATTCAACGGGACCTCCGAGTTCAACTATTTTTCGAAGTATTTTGGTCCCAACCTCCATTTTTATGTCATATGCTTGCAAGATATTTTTTAGATCAAGTTCGGTTCCGACTTGTAGCGCACCTATTAAATGTACTTGAGGACTTTTTATGTAATTCTTTTCAATTAATAATTTCATAGCTTTCATACGATTTTCAAACGAATTTGCATATTTCAACCTCTTATCATAATCTTCCACGAGACTTAATTCGAGTTTTTTCATTTCTCCTTCAAATTTTTCTTGATCCGTTGTCATTTGATGAACATTTGCTTCTAATTCTTGTAAACGTTGTTCCCGATTTGAAAGTTCACCTTTTTTAGATTCGATTTGATTTTCGAGATCTCTGATACTATTAGTCAATTCTTCTATTTTACTCATTAGACCTTGCCGATTCTCAGTAAGATTCTTATTTCCTTCTTCCAAATTCAATATTTCACGATTATTTTGAGAAACCTTATTTTTCAATGTTTCAATTTCATCGTTATTTGTTTGAATCTTCTTTGCATTAGCATTCTTTTCGTTTTCAAAATTTTCCACCAAAGTCATTAAATTCGGATTGAATTTAGTTAATTTAGGTATTTGATCATCAGTGCTACTTTTTATTTCTTCAAAAATTGATGAAATACGTCTGATAGCGGTTTTTACTGAAGTTAATTCGCTCATATTTTTGATTCCTTTAATTTTTGATATAGATTAGTAATTTTAATGAATCTAATTTTTGCTAAAAATCTTCGCTAATAGAAGAATTCATGTAATTAGATTTTTATAAACTCTCCTTCTTTCACCAATATCATCATTCTAAGTATATTATAATTACAAAATAGACCTGATATAAAAGAATACCTGATATAATATTTCCAATCAATTAATTTTTCGGAAAAATTGGTAATTTCTAATAATTAAGAATCGGTCATAATTACTTCTATAAAAGTTTTAATTGTCAAGCTATGGATTAATTAATTGCGAGATCTCTTTTAAAACATCTTCCAAGTTCAATGAAGTGGATTCTTTTAATTCAGGTGAATGTTTATGATGTGGAAAAGTTTTAAGATTCGGATGGTGTGGTGCATTGTCCCATCGAATTATAATATTTCCATTTTTTCCTTGCCAGTGATAAGCATATGTATATTGAGTATTAGAAATGAACTCTCTAATGAAAAGGTTAGAATCGTCTTGTAGAGTTGTTTTTGCTTTAATATAGTAGAAATCTTTCCCAGATTTGAAATCCAAAATATCATAGTTCTTAATTATCGGGCTGGTTTTTAATAATGTTAATGTCTTGTGCATTCTCTATCTCATCCAGCTTTTCGATTAAATTTTTTTCGCTTTCATTGTAAGCGGTCCATTCGATGAAATCATCCCATTCCTTAAAGTTTTCATCTCTGCTTGCAAATTTTTGTTCGAATTCATCTAAAGAACATTCGTATTTTCTCTTAAACAATTTATTTTTCTCACGAATCATTGAAAGTTCAGAAATAATCTTCAACTTTTCATATTCTTTGATTTCTTTCTTGGAGATTTCAATAACCAAATTCATCACCTAACTAAAGAAACTTTCCGTTTCAATATAATAATATAATCTTAGTATTTAATTAATTACAAAATTAATCTTATAAAAAATATATCCAAAATGATAATTTTGGTTGAATCATCTTTTATTTTACATAATTACATGTAAACATGTAAACATGTAAATAGATTTTTATACTTGAATTATCTTATTTAATATATGTCAGCCCGTTCAACTGTCGCTGTAAATTTAAAAACCCGCCAACATCTAAAAAAACTGTCTGCTTTATTGGATTTGCCTCAAGGTGAAATTATTAAAAAAGCTCTTGAAATTTATGAGAAAATTCTTTTTCAAAAACCATCGAAAATCGAAAAAAAATCCAGAAATGAAGAAGTTCAAAAAATATTAAAAAAATCATTAACACAACTTTGGAAACAAGATCCTAAGCGAAAAGCATTAGATTTGAAACTAATGTCGAATAATGAAGATTTCGATGAAAGTATTATAGATGATTTACCTATGGAGATTTTAAATTGAATGACACACCACATCAAATCAGGATAGCTCTTGATACAAATATTTTTCGCCACCGCGCTTTTATCGCATATTTAACAATCTACAACTCTGAATTTGATATTTATATACCTACTATTGTTCAAATTGAGACCGGATATTATTACATTTTGCGAGGATTTACCTGGAAAGATTTTCAAAGTGATATTTCCAAATTTAAAGCGATTTCCATTGAGTGGAGCTCAAAAAATATTCCGAAATTACTAAAATTTGCAAAAAAAAATAAATCTACTCTACCTTTTAAACATCATTTTCGTGATTTCATGATAGGTACTGAATGCGCAGCACTAAAATTAGATCTTATTACAAATAATTCAAAACATTTTCAATGGATTCCAAATATTACAATTTATACTCCAGAACAATTTATTCAGAAATTAATTGTTGAAAAAAATGGAAATGGTTTATTCTAAGTTAAATTTCTTCTTTTTTAAGAAATTAAGAAATAGATAATTACTCTGAAAATAGTAAATAGTCAAATAAGTTGAAGTTATTAATCCCAAAATATGTAGGTTTTAATAAAATGAAAAAAAACCAATATTATTTTAGGAGGCTGATAAAAATTATTGTCGTTCATTCCATTTGGGAACCAGTTAAAAAAAAAATTGGATTATGGGCAGAATCGAATACGAATATTCAGCCGAATCAATTTTCTGAGATCGAATCGATCCATCCATTTGCTGTCAAACATAACGAGCTTTTACAGATTGCTAAAAAGATCTATTCTAGCCAAGAGATAGAATTTTTGTCCAATCAATACAAGTCAAATTGGCACCTTCTCAAACTTCCAACCCAAAATAATCACCCCCTCATATCTCCAGGCTTAAGTTTACATGCAAACGAATTATATTCACTTTACATAAGTTCACAAACGAAATCAAAAAGGATAGCAAAAAGAACAAAGAAGAAGACTACAAAGAAGAAGACAACAAATAAAAAAACTAAAAATAATGAAATACAAAAATTGGAATTACAAAAGCAAATTAAAATTTCAGAATGGAAAGTTCCAGTTCTCTGGATACCTTTATCAACGATTATTGAATTTTCACTGACATTCAATGATCGAACAATTATGGCAGGCATACGTTTTGGTGCTTCCTTTTTGTTTTGGAAAGAATTATCAAAATTTGGACTGAATATATTATTAAAACAAGAATATACTCCGTATTTTGACGTAGAAAACTCAGAAAACCATAGATATTCTGGGGAATGGAGAATGATTATGTCTGATGAAAATGTAACCCGAATGGAACAATTAGCCTCTTATATGCCTCCAGTTTGTCAATCAAAATCCTTTCTACAAGATAAAACATCATATCAACCATTCGAGATTTCATTAAATTATGTAAACACTTTTTTAGACACCTATATCCGCCACACGATTCAAAAAGCAATGTTATCTTCGCTTTTTTTTAAAGCTACAACTAAGACAGGACTCCCCCGCAAAAATGATGATTTGAGTAAAAAATGGGGGCATTCTCTCATCTCCCAATCTTCATATTCTATTGAAACATCCCTACATACCAGTAAAAATCAAAAATTTGTGCAATCCTTAACCGATTGGTTTGAGAAATTTCAACCTTCACAAACTGAAGCAAAATCCAGTTTTAGGACTTGTTTCAAGTTAATTCCCCCAGAAGAACCAGAGAATCAAGCGAAAAAGAATCCCCTTTGGAAACTACAATTTTATTTACAAGCAAAGAAAGATCTGTCCCTTCTTGTTCCGGCTTCAAAAATATGGAAAACACGCTCAAATACATTCACATTCCTAAAACATCGATTTGAAAACCCTCAAGAAAGGTTATTATCCGATTTAGGGAAGAGTTCTCACCTTTTTCCAAAGATAGAGAAGAGTCTTCTTAAAGCTCATCCATCAGAATTAACATTATCCCTAAATGAAGCATATACATTTTTGCGGAAAAGTGCAAGTCTACTGAAACAGGAAGGGTTTGGTATCATTGTCCCTGGATGGTGGAATAAATCTCAAAATCATCTTGGATTGATGCTCACAATTAAACCAAATAAAAAAACCCAAAATAAATCCGCTCAAAAATCCAATCCCAAAATAAGTTCGGGAAAATTCGGTTTTAATGATTTGGTTGAATTTAATTGGAAAGTGGCATTAGGTGATAAATTACTTTCAAAGAATGAATTTGAGAGATTATCCAGTCTCAAAGTCCCTTTAGTAAAGATACGGGGTCAGTGGTTTGAATTAAAGTCGGAAGATCTAAAGAAAATTGTCAAATTCTTTGAGGAAAATAAAAAACAAAGGAACTCTACTGAAAGCCTTACTGGGGAAATGCCATTGCAAGAAGCGATCCAGATTGGAATTGGTCAAAAACAATCAAAATTCGATCTCCCCGTAATTAATTTCATAGGAGTAGAGGGATTAGAAGAGTTAGTTACCAGATTCATTGAACCTCCAAAACTTGAAAATATAGCAATACCATCGACATTTAAGGGAAAACTTCGACCCTATCAGAAAATCGGTGTTTCATGGTTAGTTTTTTTACGAAAATATGGAATTGGTGCTTGTTTAGCCGATGACATGGGATTAGGGAAAACAATTCAAATAATTGCTCTATTGCTAATAGAAAAACAAAATGCAAAAATAAAAAACCCAAATCAAAAACAAAAAAAATCAAATCAAAAACAAAAAAAACCAAAGATAGAAAAATTAGACTCCGGATTCTATAAAGGCACAACCCTCATCATCTGCCCATTATCTGTAGCTGCCAATTGGGCTAAAGAAATAGTAAGATTTGCACCTTCTTTAAAAACAATGGTACATCATGGTCCTGATCGGCTCATTGGAAATAAATTTCTAAATCGAATACAAAAATATGATGTTGTTATCACTACGTATGGACTCATACGGCGGGATCAAGATCTATTTATCAAAATTGCATGGGATAATCTCATTTTAGATGAATCGCAGAATATTAAAAACCCAACATCCCTTCAAACTCAAGCAATTAAAAAATTAATTGCTAATCATCGAATCGCCTTATCCGGGACTCCGATAGAAAATCGCCTATCAGAATTATGGTCATTGGAGGACTTTCTTAATCCCGGATTTTTAGACAAACGAACGGTCTTTCATAAAATGTTCGCATTACCCATTGAAAAGTATAATAATCAAGATCAACGAAACCGTCTGAAGAAATTAGTTGAACCAATTATATTACGCCGAATGAAATCGGATAAAAATATCATTAAGGATCTCCCTGAAAAGATGGAAGCAAACATTTTTTGCAATTTGAAAGCGGAGCAAGCCACGCTATACGAAGCAGTTGTGAAAGAAATGGTGGAAAAAATCTCGGATTCAGAAGGAATTCAAAGAAAAGGTCTAATTTTAAGCAGCATTATGAAATTAAAACAAATTTGCAATCACCCCGCTCAATTCTTAAAAGATCGAAGTCAAATCAAGGGAAGATCTCTGAAATTAGAAAGAACTAAAGAAATGCTCGAGGAAATTATTCTTTCGAAAGAAAAAGCATTAATTTTTACTCAATTCAAAGAAATGGGATTAATAATACAGAAATATTTACAGAATGAGTTACAAACCGAAATCCCTTTTCTATACGGTGCCACCACCAAAGTTCAACGGGAAAATATGATTCATGCATTCCAACAACCAAATTCCGAAATACAGATTATGATCCTTTCTTTAAAGGCAGGTGGTGTTGGAATAAACCTTACAAGCGCCAACCATGTGTTTCATTTTGATAGATGGTGGAATCCCGCAGTGGAAAACCAAGCATCAGATCGAGCTTATCGCATCGGTCAAACAAAAAATGTGAATGTTTATAAATTTATTACGATGGGCACAATTGAAGAAAAAATTAATGAGATCATCGAAAAAAAACAAAAATTAGCTGAAAGCATCATTGGATCTAATGAAAAATGGATTACCGAATTGGATAATGAAAAAATCAAGGAATTATTTATATATCGAAAAGAATTGGCTGTTTCAGCAAAATAATTGAATTAATACAGAAAATCGAAAAAAAAAAGGGGATTCTATTTGGGAAGAAGGTATAATAATTACTATCATTATGAATATTACAAAAAAACGACACCAATTGAAGTAGAAAATGGTATATCGTTATCAAAGCAACGGGGTGATATTGCAGAACAATGGTGGTCGAAAAGATGGATCTCATATTTAAAATCCTTGAATATGGGTGCAAGATTAACTCGAGGAAAGTCATATGCTCGTAAAGGTCAAATAATTTCATTAGACATTGTGAATGGGAAAGTTATCTCGAAAGTTCAAGGCTCCTATCGGGAACCTTATACAGTTGAGATTAAATTAAAAGCAATCTTGAAATCCCAGTGGAATAAAATAATTAAGCTTTTAGCATCTCAAGCAATTTATGCCTCAAAACTTCTAAACGGCAAAATGCCCCAGGATATTGAAAAAATTTTTACTAAGGCAGATGTTGAACTATTTCCAAGTTCAAGAAGTGATTTAAAAACAGATTGCTCCTGTCCGGATTATGCAAATCCGTGTAAACACATTGCAGCTGTTTATTATATTTTAGCAGAAAAATTTGATGAAGATCCATTTCTGATCTTTGAATTGCGAGGAAAATCAAAAGATGACCTAATTACGATGTTAAGAGAAGCACGGACAAAGACGGCAATAGATTTATTTACACCCTTGAATAATTTTCCACAAAATTTATCTAATATTCAATCTAAAAAGGAGAACACTCTCCTAGAAAAAGGGGTTGATTTTTTTTGGCAAGGTGAAAAAGCCAATTATGTAAATTCTATCTCATTTTCTCCCTGCAATTTAAATGCCGAATTATTAATGAAAATTGAACCCAGTCCGATTATTCTCGAAAATAATAACCTATCTGATATTCTGCGTAAAACCTATTTATCGCTAACGGAAATTACTCTCGATAGAATTAATCAAAGTTTTAGATTTGATGAAGATGAAACATTAGATGAAATAATTGATGGAGAAAAAGATAACGAAATAGATAAAAAAGCAGAAGAATCCAGATCGAATACACAAAAGGAGCCTAATTCGGATTTAAATCTTAACTTAAAAGCCATTTCTCCCCAAAAACGAAAGAAAAACTTGAAAAAGATAACTACTCAAACGATTAATTCCATAGTAAATGAAAAAATTTTGGATCAAAAATGGGACAAAATCTTAAAACTACTTGCCAAGAATGATGATCTTTCATCCCTATCCCAGAAATCTATGACAATTATGGTAAATGTGATTAAAACACTTATTTTAGAATGGATGCATGATAAATCGGGCAGTCGTCCAGATAACAAAATCGTTCAAGCAATTATCACAGCCAAACGGCTCTCAAATGTACGGAGAAGTACGAGTGGTGAACAAATGGTAACGGATTGGAATTGTTGGTTTCATAATTTTTGGAAGAAAAACTTTCGATGCAGAAATTTGAAGAAAGAATTTTTGAAACAAAATTTCTCAATTAGCAAAGTGACAGAATATTGGACTCTTTTAGATATTGGTAAAGATTGATCAATTTAAAACGATAGGTGTAAATCTAACGTTTTTGACGGATAATTTTGGTCGATTAATTACTGTTTAATATCAAAGTTTTAATCCAATCCAATGATGTCTTTACTATGTTTTCTTCAATGAATGAGTATCAAGTATCAACCGAAATTGAAAGAAAATTTGTAGAGGAATTTAATTATATTCTTAGTATTGTTTTTACTAAAGAAGAACCTCCGATATTGTACTCGTTCGAAGCTCCATATACAGTAAATAAAGATGGACATGTTGAACGGGTTGTTTTAGGAAAAATCCCTCCATCCAAAATTCCCCTTTCCCTCTTCAAATTACCTTTTTTAAAATCACTAAAATTTCATGATTGTAATTTACAAGAAATTCCTTCAGAACTAAGAGCATGCACTAAGTTAAAAACGATCTCATTCTTTAAAAACAATATCACCAAAATTCCAGAATGGTTCAGTGAATTTAAGAAGTTGGAAGAAATTAGTATTGAATCTATGCCTGTGGAAATAATCCCCCTTTCATTGAAATCCTTAACTAAATTGAAAAATGTGTGTATCATAGACCATTTCTTAACAGAGTTCCCTTCAGCAATCAATTATTGGAAAAATTTAGAGCATTTATCATTAACTGGAGGAAAAATAGATTTAAATAAAATAGAATGGAGTATCTTTCCTAAGTTAACAAATATTAATTTATATAAGTGTAATGTTCTAACCTTACCCGAATCTCTGACAAAATTAAAGAAATTGACTGAACTCCAATTGAGTAAAATTCACCTTCTCGAATTTCCAGAGAATATGAACCAATTACAATCCTTAAAACAACTTCATATAAATAAGAGTAATTTGAAAAAAATTCCCGATCAAATCCTTAACTTGCCAAATTTGGAAGTATTAAATCTTGATGACAATGAAATCTCGCAAATTCCTTCACAATTAAAATCTTTAATCAAATTGGAAGTTTTGCGTATAAAAAATAACCCGATTAAGAATATTTCCAAAGATTTGAAAGATCTTGAGAATTTATATCATATTTTCATCGATAAACATGTTTTTATAAAATATCGCTCACAATTTCGAGTTTTTGAGAAAAATGGTATTGCTGTAATTAATGATGAGAAAAATCAAAGAAGAGAATTGATGGATATAAATAATTTAAGTGGAAATAATCTCTTTTCAGATCGAATGTTCAGATTTATAGCCATCAAAAATGGAAATAAAAAATTAATCCAACAAATAAAGATTAAGCGAAAACAATACATGAATAAATATGGAATTACCGGTCTTATGGAGAAACCTTCTAAAAATTCACTATTAATTCAAACAAATCGCAAAAAATATGGAAATAAATATAAACAAATCGCAATTTATAAAAAAAAATTGACAAATCAATGGAAAAAATATTAATTCACATATCAAATATGGAAGAAAAAATACGATTCAATTTCATAAAGGATGTACACTTCTATTAATATCTTGTCAAACCAAAATAATATCAATATCCATTGTTGATTTCAGACTTTTTTCCGACTCTTGCACATTTTTTTTAAGGTATAATTTTGTAAAGCTATTTGGAGCATCTATTGTCTAATATCATCCGCATCGGTATTAGGATAGCAGATTTTTATTCCCTATTTAAGGGTTTCAAGCATTTCATGAATAAATTTGTCAGGAATATCGAGTGAATTGTATCCTTTTTGTTTTAAATACTTGAAGTGTTCAAGTTTCCTTCTAAATTTTGCTTCACGTTAACCATAAGTGTAAATAGAGAAATTAAATGATAAGATCACTTCAATTTAATTAATTAAAGGATAAAGGATAAAGGAAATATTGATTGAACCGAAGTAAATCAAAAAAATTATAATGCTAAAAATAATTTAAGGTAGAAAACTGCTTATTGATTATTAAAATTGATTAGGAGACAATGATAATGTCGGTTTTTGTCAAAAAGCATTAATCTCCTAATAACATTACTTATTATAGATTATTGATGATATTTTAACAAGAAAAATGATTTCTTCAGAAACATATGATAAGAACGATATTAACACAAAATTTTTCGAAGGAATAAATCTTTTAATTCAAAATGACTTTAATGAATATTTTGATTTACTAAAAGAAATAAATGATATTTCCCCTGAAAACATTATTTCGTCAATAATACAAATCACTATTAATGGAACTTATGAAGAATTAGGTGCAATTTCTATTATTATTAGAGATTTTAATCAATTACATGAATTGCCTGCTGAAATTATAAAAACAATGAAAATTGAAAAAAACGATAACGAAACAATCATCCGTTTAATTTTCCTTTATTCTTCACTGTTTCTCGTAGGATATAATCTACCCAGAAGTATTGAGGATCTACTTGGTGAGTACTCTGTAAATGAAGAACAATTTTCTGATATTGGTTATAAAATATATGATGTAATGAAGAAAAAATTACATAATATCGATTCAGATGCAGAATTTATGAATACTTTAAATTTCACAACAATCATTGAAGAAATTATTCCTTTCCAATCAACAACAAGATTTCATCATGAAACTGAAGCTTTTACATCATTAATATCAAAAAAAATCCCCATTGAACGATTTCTTAATGATCTTGAACGAATTTCAAATAATCCAGATGAGAGTAACTCTTTTATGAATACTATTCCCAAATTGCAAAGTAGAGTGAATTCTCTCGAGGCACGGAAGATTTCTAAATTTATTGATAAACGAATTAAAGAAGGAAATTACAAAGGACTTCTTCGATATTTGGTTAAATTGCAGAATTTAGAACCAAAAAATCCACTTGTTTATTATTATAAATCTAAAGTCATTAGGGGAATTTCTAATTTTTCAAATCCACAAAAAAAAAATGTTTTAATTTACGAAGAACTTGAAAAATGTTTAAGATATGCATCTAATGAAGCATATATTGAATATTACTTTGATCTTTCAGTTTCTCTCGAAATGATGGGTTGTTTTAAATCAGCTTACCTTTTAAATTTAAAATTGATATTATTTTCTCCTAATGATCAACAATTAAACATTTCTGCAGCTTTTTGTGCGTATCAATTATTACGTCCATTTAAACACTTTTTATATTACGCTGCGTTATGTGATCCTTTACGAACCGCTAATTTTATTGATGAATTCTGGATATGTGAGCGCTTCAAACCGCAAGATCGATTCAAAAAGAGTAATTTCTTTCTAAAAACTGTTAAAAATCTTGAAGAAGAATATATCCAAGTAAAATTTGAGTATTACAATATTATTTCTCTTCCGAATTATAATCTTCAATTATTGGGAGAAGATTTTCCATATGAGGAATATATCGGTTATCATCCCATTTATGATGATCTTTATAAAGATTCTGTAGAAGATTCTGAAGAAGATTCCAAAGTTGAATTGCTAAAAAATGCCATACTAAACTCAAATGATTATTATGAGACTGAAATTAAACCATATTGGTCTACAAGTAAGGAATATCTCATGCTTCCAAAATATACATGGAAAACACGGGATCATATCCCATTTTTTATAACTAACATAATTTATCACTTCTTTCAATTGCACCCTGCAGAATGGACTTGGGAAATCTTAGAAAATACATTTCTAAAAATCTTTCCCCAATATGAAATATCACCGAAATATTATTTCAAATCAATAATAAAGGTTATGCAGAATTTTTGCGATTTTCTCGTTGCCGAATTTGATTATCAGCACCTTTCTGATTTTTCGAGAAAAATTAAAGTGATATCTGAAGAATTTTATTTACAAAATCAAATATATAAGCCAAAGGTAATAAAAGTAGATTTCCATATTTATAAAAAATGAATTGCGTTAAGTGATTGATTGATTTTAAGTACAATATCGAACCATTATTTTAAAGAGATTTGAATAATCTATTTTATAATTTTTTAAGCGTAAGATACTATCCAATAATGAAGGTGGAAGATCATCGGGAAGTTGATTCAGTATCCGATCTTTTGCGATAGGACGAAATGATCGCTGTTTAAACAATGTATCAATCCATTGAAACCATTGTTCGATTTTTTCATTTGCAACAATGATTGCAGGGGAGAGTTTTGTAAAGTTTTTATTAAGATTTAATGGATCCCAACACTCTTTAACTAAAAAACGGGTTTCTTCAAGAGTTTCTAAACCCAATTTTTGTTGAATTTTTAATAACGAAATGATTTTATTTTTTTCCATCATTTCTTGTAAATCGAAGGATAAATGAGGCATGATTTGGCTTTTAATTTTCCTATATTGTGGAATTTCCCATTTTTTAATATATTTTTCTAATTCTTTAAGAGGAAATTGATTTTTTTGATATATAAATGTTGGAAAAGGCGTTTTTGGAAAATTTAATTTTTTATCAATGAGTAATAAGAGGCGATTATGCCATTCTAAAGAGAGATGGTTAAGTTGATGCGATTTATGCTCTTTATATTGACTTGACCAATATCCTATTATTTCAATAAATAAAGATTGTCCATGATAATGCAGTTGGAAATCTGGAATCATAATATGATTGATCCCCTTTTCAGGTTCCGGAACTAAAATTATTTCAGAATCTCGGGTTACTCTACTAAATAAATTGGAAACACAAGTAATCTTTTGAAAAAATAACTCTTCAGTCTTTGAATCAAATGAAATATTTTCTTCAACAAGAATTTGGGATATAGGAAACCAAGGTTTCAGTGAATCTAAACTAACTTCTATAGATCGTTTCCGGTGTAGAATTTTTACTTTTGGAATGCATACTAATTGAGATTGATAATTTTTCCAAAGATAATAGAAAATACGTTGAAAATTTTTTATTAAAGTAGGAGAACGCGCCACAATCTCTTCGGGAATAATTACTTTAAGAATCATTTGTGAATCTGGAAGACTGGGGATAGAGATTGATGTGGGGATGGAAGTGGAAGAAGAATTAGAAGATGGTTTGTGGTTTTTATGAATTCTGGAAGGTTTGAAAAGAGATTTAGAATAATAAAAATCACAATATAATCCTGAACGTGTGATCATATAAAATATTTTACGATATTCACTACCTAAAAGAGGTTTTTTAAAGATGACTTCTAATGTGTTTGATCTTTTCAGCAAAGCTTTGAGTAATTCATCATTAAAAGCATCGATGATTTTATTTACTATGGGTGTTTTTGTAGTTCTTTGAAAATTTCGTTGTAAAGTTAAATTAGATGAATAATCTGAAAAAATTTTTTTGTCTAAGTCTGAAGAAGAAGAAGATGAAGAAGATATATCTAAATTTTGACTTAGATTATAAAATACTTCTTGATGTTGCTCGGGAAGGCAATAACCGCCATATCGTTGATTTACTAAATCAAAAAGACGAATTCTTAATTGGCTTCTATTAGGATCAATAAATTTATTATCAATAGGGATACCCGCGTGATAAAATTGTGAGAGTAATAGGGTTTTAAGTGCTTGAGAATATTTAATGGAAGAACAAATATTTTCTGGAAATTTTTCCTTTATATCATTAAAAACATTATCAATATTCACTTCTAAGAAATTGATTGCTGATTGTAATCCCTGTTCAAGCTCAGGAAATTCTTCTTTTGTTAAAGGAATAGGAGAATAATCACCATTCTTCTCCCGTTTAATTTCAATTAGTGCCGGATTCATAATGTTCTCCTTGATTTTTTCTTTTGTTTATGATTAAGTTTACTTTCTCGATCTTTTTGATGCCAATCTGATTTCAGATGTTTTTGAAGTGATAATTTCATAAAGATAGGCCTTTTTATCAGGCATAGGACGAAGTAGTCGTCCTAATCGTTGAATAAATTGACGTTTAGTTCCGGTTCCGCTTATAATAATTCCCACGTTTGCTTCGGGAACATCTATCCCTTCATCTAATACTTTCCCAGAAGCTAAAATTCGATAACGTCCTTCTCGAAAATGTTGCATAATTTTTTTTCTTTCTGATGTGGGGGTTCGACTTGTTAAAGTGGGGATTAAAAAATATTGAGATATTTTTTCAATAAACTCAATATTTTCACAAAATAATAGAATTCGATCCTTTGGGTGGTGAGAAAACAAATTTTGGATTGCATAAATTTTTTCTTCAGCATTAAAACTAATTTTCCGTGCACGATTATATGCGATTATGGCTCGCTTTGCTTCTGGGTCCTTATTTGCTCTAAAAATCATCTGTTGAAAAGCATTAGATTGGAATCCAAACTTTTTCAGATAGGTTTTATAAATCATTTGTTCATCTAAATAATTTTTATATATTTCAGGGAGCAATTTAACACGAACCTTTCGATGTTCGAATTCTGCTAAATTTCCCGATTCGGTTAATACTTCTCTTGATTCTTGGTAAACAATTGGTCCTACAATTTTTGATAGAATGGAATATAAATTATCGGATTCTTGTAATGTTGCGGTGAGTCCCATTCGTGCCTGCGCAATTGTTCCTTCTGCAATTTTTCGGAATTTTTTTCCGGCTAAATGATGAACCTCATCAAATATCAATAATCCAAAATAGTTCTGGAATTTTTTCAGATATAAATAACCCGAATTGTAAGTTGTGATAGTTATTGGCCTGATATTTCTATGATTTCCACCAAATCGACCAAATAATTCTTTTAAAGGAACATTATTGGGATCCAATTTAAAACTTATGCAGATTCGTTGATACCACTGTTCCATTAATTCTATTGTTGGTACTACAATTAACGTTCGTTTCTGTATCAATGTAATTGTAAATAATCCGATATGCGATTTCCCTGCTCCAGTTGGAAGAATTATCATTCCCTGTTTTCCAGCATGTTGCCAAGCTTGCATTGCTTTTTTTTGATAATCTCTTAATTGAAATGTTGGGTGTAAAATACATGGTAGAGAATAATCCGTTGAAAATCTTAATTTAATAGGAATATGATTTTCTGTTATTTTTTCGTAAATTTCCAAGAAATCAATTGGACTACATCGAATTCCTTTTGCATGTGAATCTTGGATAAAATTTATATTGGGTAATAAATATGAAGCGCTTTTTAGTGGTATATTACGTATTAGGAGATCTGTCCCTTTAAAAGAAATGTCAATTTTACCCAACTCTGTCATCTTGTAATTCCCCCAGATATTGAAAATATATTAGATTTTATAAAATCCATCTCGCTGGTGATTTAAAAGATTATACATCAGGAGAAAAATTATATTAAATATAATGTAGATAAAGCGCGAATTAAAGAGATTGAAGATAAAATAGAAAAATATTGAGAATTGGGCTTGGAATTTATCCTTCTATTCTATCCGGTGGTTATAATTATATTTATAATAAGATCACAATATAAACAAGAATTAGATTGTATAAGAAATGATTTATTTGATCCAAAACAAAGAAAACTGATGAATTTTGGTTGGAAAGCAGAATGTGGTGGTTATACGCAATTATGAGTGGATTTATTACAATACCAATATATTTGCTGTATTTTTTTTTTCTTTTTCTTTTTCTTTTTCATTTTATACTTCTTCTGGAATTAGATGTTATTTTTTTTATATCGGGCTAATTCGGTTTCTAATTTATCAGCTCGAGCCTTTTCCTGCTCAGCACTCATTTTTTCTTGATGATAATTTTTTTCTAATATTTCTGCTTTACTCCAGTAGATTTCTAATCGTGTTGGATGCATTAAAATCAAACGGTAAACTGATTTATTCTTAAAATATTTTACTTTTCGCTCCATTAATCCCAATCGAAAAGGAACTTTTGCAGTTATATCAATCAGTGCTGTAACATCTATATTCTCTATCTTCTCTCCCTCACGTAATGCAATTTTCCTGGTTTCTTTTTGGATATATGTTCCTTTTAAATCTTGCATATACACCCGTAAAAATGGGGGGGTATAAATATTCGAGTCAATCGGATGTGAACAGAAAATAACATATACTGGAATATTTATCAATCGACAAATATCAGCATGTAATCCGACATCATTTAGATACGTGGATTTTGAAAGAATATTAATTGCTAATGCAGGAACCCGGTTGTCAAAGTTCGGTGATCGAAATGATGGAAGTAATTCCGACATGGAGAATCCAGGAAAAAATGAAACATCAAATTGAATATCGTACACTATTCCTTCTTTTGTAAAGTAATGGTGGAGATCCCACATTACCCGATCGTTCGGGAAATTATAAGAAAGGACATCATAAAGATATGTGATTTCATGTGAATGCGGTTCGCTTTCTCGTCGTCCTAAACGTGGTTTTTTTTCATTAGTAGTAGGATCAACCGGTTGACTGTGTCGCGAGGATTCCCACTTGATTTTCGAGTCAGATGTCGCATGATCTGTATGAAATTGTTTTTGCATTATTTTTTCCCGTATTTTATTATATATTATATAATTAATAATAAATAAACATAAAAAAGGCTTGGAAGTTCTAAAATTCGATAAAGGAATAAACAACCTTGTCAACCAAGCATCAAAATGTGTATCATATGTTAAAATGTTCTCAATTGCACGTTTTTTGCAAAAAATGATGTTTGAACAATCTACAAAGGAAATTATCTTAGTTTTTGATTAATTATTATATTTTTTCCCATAGTTTTTCCTCCATATCCTTTAAATCAAAACAATAAACTTCTCTACCATTAAATTCTATAATTTTTTGTGAAAAAGTTTTCGCAAACACGATATATGTGTGGTCTTTTTGTTTATATTTACCCGAATATCTTATCAACTGGCTTTTATTTGCTAACAGCATAACAATCTGTTTTGCATTTACCTTTTCTTTCCATTTGCATTCTATAAGATAGGCATTTTTTGAAGTTGGAGAAAATGCAACCAGATCTATTTCATGATCCTTCCACCACCATCGACCGATTTTAGAAAATTTGAATGCATCAATTTTTATCAGAAATTGTTTTGCTACATTTTCAAAAATATGCCCTAAATAATTGCTGTAATTTAACTTAATTTCATCTATACTTAAAATTCCTTCTTCAAGACTACTTAAATTATTGTAAATAAGACGAAACCAAAAACTCAAAAAATTATCCCTCAGAAAATATCGCCCATTTCGGGAAGGAATTTTATCAGTAATCGGGATTTCTCGATGGATGAATTCGATTTCAATTAATTGGCTTAGATACTTGGAAATTTGAGTTGTATTTAAGTTTATATAATTTGCAATGGCATTTGGTGTCGTTTTTCCAAATGCTATCGCTTCAAGAATTTGCTTATACCTGCGCGCATTCTTAAACTCATATCGAATAATGAAATCAATTTCATCTTTTAAAAAACTTGTCGTAGATTTGAATTCGGTAGATAACCACTCCCAGAAATTACCCTTAATCATATTTAGATAATAGGGGATTCCATCCGCAAATCCATATATTTCAATTATTTCTTCCAACGATTTATTCGGAAAAAAAGCCTTCAGATCATAAAATTTGATGGGAGTTAGTTTAAGCGAGACATCATTCCGGGCATATAACGGGCTGGAATGATCTAAAACATTTTTCGTCATTAAAGATATTGAGGATCCCAACAGGATTAACTTCAGGGAAGAATCGGGTAGAAGGATATCTATGATATATTGAAAAATGCTAAGGATTTCCTTATCTTCCAGAATCAAATTTTGAAATTCATCAATAATTATGACATTAACTTTATTTCTGAGATATTTAAATAGGATTTGATAATCTTTTTTTAAATCTAATATTTCAGGAACCTTTTTTGCACACATATTATAAAATTTATCCAGATTTTGTGTTTCTCTTGCAAGATAATATATATATTTTTCATCTTTGGCTATATGTAGGGCCAATGCGGTTTTTCCTATTCTCCGTCGACCATAGATTATTATAACTTGTTTTTGTTTTGATGAAATTTTTCTTGACAAATCTTGAACTTCTCGGTTTCTATCCTTAAATTCCATATTATTATTAAGATAACTAATAATAAAAATTTTTAGGGTAAAAAATTTTATGAATAATAAGAAAAAAATTTTTATGATAAAACAATTCTTTATTTTTAAAATTTTCCAGGAAAACTATTTGAAGAATCCAAATGGATGAAACCCAGAAATTTTAATCTACTCACTAAATAAAATTTATTTAAAACAACCTGCTCAACCAAGCGTTAAAATGCCTATCATATGCCAAAATATTGTCAATTGCGCGCTTTCTACAAAAAATTATATTTGAACAATCCACAAAGGAAACTGTCTTGGTTTTTGATTGTTTATTCACCTTTAAAAACAATTTTAAAGTATCGTTCTCAATTTGATCATCTGGTCTTAAAATTCTAGCAATTTTTTTATCTCCCTTGAAGAAATCATCAACTTCCTTGAAAGCAATCGAATTATTCCTCGTCCTAACACCAACTAAAGTTAGAGTTTCAGCCAGTATGTAAGTTGAAGTAAATATCTGACCATATTTCCCAGTCTTTAAAAGATTTAGTAATTCTGCGCTGCGTTTATAATGAGTATCTTTGGGATTGACTAAACCTATGAAAAAGCCCGTATCTAAGAAGATTGCCATTTTTTACTCTTTTTCCTCTTTTTTTGTCCTTTTTTTTTCTCTAAAAATATTTCATTGTATTTTATTTCCTATGCAGTATAAATATCTGCATCATCATCATTAATAAAATCATCTCGATCCGAAGGATACCATTTTATCTTTGAAAGTTTTGCACGCATAGCCATTATATCCTGGAGTTTTTTATCATCAAAAATAGGAATTGGATTTATTCTTTGAATTAGTTCATCAAAATGCTCTTGCCCCAATCTTACACAGAGATCTAATATTTCTTGTTGGGTCGGTTTTCTCCCTAATCTTAATGTGATTTTGGCAACTAATTCATCTAAATTTTGTTTGTTCGTAATTTTCACAATTGACATAATATAATATATAAGTAAACAAAAGTATAAAAATATACTCTTATTAAGTTGATGATAAAAATTTATATTGAAATTTATAATAATTCAAAGTTCTAAAAGCTCCAGATTAAAACTTGATCTTTCTATCCACCTTATTTGGCCCATTTTCATTTAAAATGTATTCAGATTTAAATTACCTTCAAAAAAACAATTACTTAAATGAGACAAAAGTAAAAAATAAAGAATCTTACTCTTTAATACAAAAAGGAAGAACAGAATTATATATTTCTAAAAATACGCTAAAATTTGTTAATAATTCTTTACAAAAATTCCCAACCATTGAAAATTTAATCGATTATGTTTATGACAAATACCCTGAATATTCTTGTCGAAGCACCCGAAAATTTATATCAAAACCAATAAAACTAGATAGTGTACCTGGAATCTTTTTAGTCGGTTATGAAGGAATAGATATAGACGAATTTATGTATAAATTGATTCTGAATAATATTCAAGTCTTACTTGATATCAGATACAATCCACAGTCAATGAAATATAATTTTAATAAAAATCGGCTGCAAAAAACTCTTAAAAATATCCAAATTGATTATATTCATATCCCTGAGATGGGAATTGAACCAAAATTCCGTAAAGATCTGCACAATCAGCAAGATTATGAATTATTATTTGCAAAATATCGACATGAATTAGAAGATAAGAAAAAATATTTACAAAAGATACAGAATTTGTCAAATGATAAAAGAATTGCTTTGATGTGCTTTGAAAAAGATGTAGCACAATGTCACCGCAGGGAAGTGGGGAATTACTTTAAAAATTTGGGAGAAAATGTGTGTTCAATTTAAGATTTCACAAATTGATCTAAATTTTCTTTTCTTTTGAATAATTTCGAAATGCTGCCCTTATTTCCCGATCTTCATAAACTGTATTTAAAAAAACGACATTTCTTCTTCACCGTCTTCAGAGTCCTCAAACTCTCCAAATTTTGAAGGATTCATATTCACTTCATATTCACGAACAACACGATAAAGTTTATCAAACACAAGTTTCACAGTCTCTTCGTCTTTGACACCCGTACATACTATTTTTCCAGTTGAAAACAGTAATAGCACCGATTTTGGCTCTTTCATTCGATAAATCAATCCTGGAAAGACTTCTGGTTCATACATTACATTATCCATAACAATAGTTGCTTTATTAAGATCTATTCCACATTTAATATCGCCAGACACAACAAAATTTTGAATAGTAATGACGGGTTTTTTTATATCAATCTTACATTTATTCATGCGGGCAATTATTTGACTCACTACAGCAGGCGCTTCTGTATGACTCTTCATTCCAGTGATTACCATTTTTCCGGTTGAAAAAATAAGACCAGTTGCTTTCGGTTTAATAACTCGCATCACTAATCCCGGAAAACGTTCTGGATTATATTCCACATCGGGATATTTCCTTGCGATTATATTTAAATCGATTTTTTCCTTTATCTCTGCAATTACTGTAGCAACGACATTTTGTATCTCGTAAGTATAATTTTCATCGGTATTAACAGAATTATTTTCTGGCATTAATCTATAATTAGGCATGAATCCTTCTAATTTTTTCTCTTTTTATGGATTTCATGTTTTGTAAAAAAATATTATATTCTATTTTGTTTTTTTTATTCATTCTTTAAAATCCAAATTCATAACTCATTAAATTCTTTTGATTCTTTTGATTCTTTAAATCATTTTCATTACTATAAAAACGACATTTCTTCTTCTTCTTCATTAAACTCTCCAAATTCTGAAAGATCCATATCCACACCATATTCACGAACAACACGATAAAGTTTTTCAAATACGAGTATAACAGTTTCTTCGTCTTTAACACCCGTACATACTATTTTTCCAGTTGAAAACAACAACAAAACCGATTTTGGCTCCTTCATTCGGAAAATCAATCCAGGAAAGACCTCTGGCTCATACATAACGTTATCCATCACAATTGTTGCTTTATTAAGATCTATTCCGCATTTAATATCACCAGACACAACAAAATTTTGAATGGTAATAACCGGATTTTTCATTATAATCTTGCATTTTTTCACGCGGGCAAGTAGTTGGCTCACAACACTAGGTGCTTCTGTAGGGCTTTTCATCCCTGTAATTACCATTTTTCCAGTTGAAAAGATAAGGCTTGTCGCTTTCGGTTTAAGAACCCTCATTACTAGTCCAGGAAAACGATCCGGATTATACTCTACATCAGGATATGCGCTGGCGATTATAGTTAAATCGATCTTTTTTTCTATATCTGTATTAACTGTAGCAACAACATTTTGTATCTTGTAAGTAAATTTCTTCGCAATGGAAATATTTTCGATCATTAGTTTATAAATGACACAGACGCATCTAATTTTAACCTTTTTATGGATTTTACTGCTTTTGAAAATCTGCTATGAAATGTTCTGCTCTGTTTTTCTATGGATTTTTTGAGATCCTAATGTGACGTTCTTTAACAATAGATATTTATAGCTAACCGATATTTCTTTAGTGATTTAAATTTTCTTAAAATTATCAATTCAACGTTACGAGAAAACTCTGAAAGAACCCTGAGAATCATTATAAGAATTCTCTAAAGTAAATATTGAACCTAAATTTGTCTTAATAAAAAGTAGTAAAAAAATTTACCCAAAATAAGGGTTCTTCAAAATTAGAAACATTTAAACCTAACTAAGTAAAAGAAAGCGTTCAAAAAGTGCAAGATGCTGAAATTTTAGGATTTAAAGAATAATTTAATGAAGATTGCTCTTATAAAAAATTAATAAAAAACAAAAAACAAACCAAATTATCTTCTGGTTTTCCAACTTTTTAGATCAGATCAATTCCTTTAAGATTTTTTGTTTCGAGATGCGTAGTGATTAAATCAAGAGGAAGACCAATCAATTCACAAAGGTTTTTTACCTTTTCATCGAGAATTTTACTTTTATCAATATTTTTGGATTCTCCATACAATTTCTTGGCTTGAAGGTATTTGTCAATAGCAGTTACCATGTTTTTCTTTGATTTTTCAGTCTCTTCTCCAACTTTATTAAATTTTTCCGCAGCATCTAACCATGTTTTAGCTTCTAATTCTTCATTTGATGCTTTTCGATAATTTGTAACAGCATGTTTTGAGATTTCTAAAGCCTCTCTTGGATTCTCAATTTGTGTTGCCTTTTTCTTGAATTGGTTGCCTGAATCAACCCAACAAGCATTACTTAATTCTTTATCTTTACCCTTTACAGCATTATCTGATGCAAGAGAAAATATTTTTTCAGCGGCCTCAGGCTCTTCATTTTTTTTTGCTTCTATTCGTAAACTCTTAGCGGACTCAATAAATTTTATATCTGCTTCTTTGAGCACTTTTTCAGCCTCTGCTGAATTTCCCGCTTTATTGTAAAAATCTGAAGATTTATTATATATTTTTAAAGCTTCGTCGGGATTTTCAATGGTTTTTGCATTAACTCTAAATAACTTACCTATTATTTCTAAACAATTATTACCGTTTTTTGGTTTTTCATTCTTCGTATAACAAGCTGCGGCTTCTTGATATTTTTCAATTGCCTTTGTCAATTCATCTTTTTCAAGCGCCTTTGCTTCTTTTTCTAATGTTTTACAATCTTTTAAGCTCATATCTTTTTTCCTTCATTTTTTTCCTTCATTTTTTTCCTTCATTTTTTTCCTTTGTTTTTTTCCTTTGTTTTTTTCCTTTATTTTTCTCCCTATATTTCATTTTCATTTATTGAAATGATGTTTATCAATATAAATGTATAGATAGAGGGTTTTGCATCTCCTCTCTAATTAACAAAATTTTGAAAAAATCACCCAATTTCATTGTTTTTTCCATTGTAATAGATTTTTGGATTGATTAATCTCCTTAGGGCTTAGAAAAAGAAAGAAAATTAATAATTAATATCTACTCAAATATAGCCAATAATTCTTCATAATATCAGAGATTGACCAATGTAAATGCCATAGAACTTTTGTAATGGTTGATCGAGAGATTTGTGCGGTAGTATTTTATTTTTCTTTACTATATAGTAATTTATATTGGAGGTATTTTTTAAATAATTAAACAGAGATTTATCTGATATGAATAAAAAACAGAAATTGCTTTTGGGGGTCCTTGAAAATTTAGGGAATAATAATCGTTTGGACAAACTTACATTAATGAAGATTATGTTTTTGATTGAAAAGGAAAATACGCCCAAATTTGCAATGTATCATTTTCATCCTTATAAACATGGCCCGTTTTCATTTAAAATGTATTCAGATTTAAATTACCTCCAAAAAAATGATTATATAAATGAGATAAAAGTTGAAAATCAAGATTCATATTCTTTAACACAAAAAGGAAGAAAAGAATTGGATATTTCTGAAAATACGCTTAATTTTATTAACAATACGATGCATAAATTCCCAACCCTCGAAAAAATTATTGATTATGTTTATGATAAATACCCTGAATATTCCTGTCGAAGCACCAGAAAATATATTCCAAAACCAATAATATTGGATAATGAGCCTGGAATCTTTTTAGTCGGCTATGAAGGAGTAGATATAGACGAGTTTATGCATAAATTGATTCTAAATAATATTCAAATCTTAATAGATATCAGATACAACCCACGCTCAATGAAATATAATTTTAATAAAAATAGGCTGCAAAAATCGCTTAAAAATATTGAAATTGAATATATTCACATTCCTGAATTAGGAATTGCTCCTGAATTCCGTAAAGATCTGCGAAATCAGCAAGATTATGATTTGCTATTTGAAAAATATAGGTGTGAATTACAAAATAAGAAGAAATATCTACAAAAGATTAAAAATATGGCGATTGAGGGAAGAATTGCTTTAATGTGCTTTGAAAAAGATGTAACGCAATGTCATCGTAGAGAAGTAGGAAATTACTTAAAAAATATGGGAGAAAGTGTGTGTTCAATTTAAGACTTCACAAATTGATCTAAACTTGATTTTCTTTTCTTTTGAATAATTTTTGGCGGATAATATAATCCAATGATTACCCATTTATTGTACGGATTAGTTGTGCCCATTATAAAATATAAATCTCGTGATTCCATAAAAGTTTGAAATTTTTCAAATAATTTTTCCTTTAAGGTTTCAGAATCCTCATATCTTTTTCGCCAACTTCGAAATGCTTCGATAATTTCCCAATCTTCGCAAATTGTATCATGCCCTTTACAATTAGGATCATTACACTTAAATTTATAAGCAAAATAATTTCCAATCTCATCCGGTATTCTTATTTTGGATCCATCAAGTCTAAGTTGTGTGAATTTATTCTCAATTACCTTTATTTCGTCAATAGGTTTTCGAATATAAAACTCGAATGATTTAGGTTTTATTAGGCCGATTGAGATATCTTCAGTTAGCTTTAGGAATTCCAATTCTTCTCTCGATTTTTTTAATAATGGAAGAAGAATTTTATTTCTTTCATCCCATGTGTTTTTCCGGTAAGTTTTTGTAAGTTCAGAGTTAATTAGGCGTATAGATCTTTCATCAACTTTATAACTTTCTTTTCTATTTAACTTTTCATTTGATTTTTCAATTTTGGCTTCAATCCAATTCCATTTCTTTAAAATATTCTGGTTTTTTTGTAATATATTCAATCTGATGGGATATATTCTTATCCACTCAGAGTTCTCTGTTAATCCAGCAGTGCATATCGAAGAGCCGTATTTAGTACTTTTTTCAGGATATGCTTTTACAATAACTAAGATTTTTTGCTTTTTCATTTGAAACACTTAGAAAGATGTATACATAATCTGTGTAGATATAGATCATAAAAGAGTAGACCCCTTGAATTTAATTAACTAATGGAAATAGTGAATTTTTAGAAAATGGGCTAAATCTTGCCTTTTTTAATCTTTTTAAGATCCTATAAACGTTTATTGATCTGTCTTAAAATCGGATCACTAGGCTTCATATTCCTTTCGAGCATTTGACGCTCTTTTATCCCGCTTTCATATACTAATCGTTTCTTTTCGCTTAATGTTAGTGAATCAGGGTCTTTAATGTATTGCTCTGCCAGTGTTAATGGTGTTTTTCTATAAAAGTCAAATATTGCTCTGTGATCTTTTTGCTTTATTAGTCTCATACCTGTATTTGATAATTTCAAAGTCCCATACCCAAAAAATGCTGATGAATAACAAGTTATTGGTAAATTTGATAATGTTCGAAGAGGATTCCAGCCTAAATAGATTTGCTTAAGCCTTTTAAGCCTTCTAAAAGAATCTGGAAAGGATGTTATGGGATTTTCTTCCAAATTAAGATCTTCAAGATTTATAAGGTTTCCAAAGGATTCTGGTATGAATGGGATGTGATTTAAGCTTAAATCGAGTTTTTTAAGCTTTTTGAGGTTTCCAAAGGATTTCGGCAATGAACCAAGGTGATTCCACTTGAGATCTAATTTTTCCAGTTTTTTTAAATTTCCAAAAGATTCAGGTAATGCCGTCAAATTATTATAAGATAGATCTAACTCGCGAAGCTCGGTCAAATTCCCGATAGAATCGGATAATTTCTTTAACTCATTATTATGTATTTTAAGTTGTTGCGCTTCCGGGAGATTTTCAAAAGACATTACAATACAATTCAAATTCGCTCTATTCCTACAATGGGAAACATAACTCATCTTGCGCGATTTTTCACTAAAGGAATTGATTAACACCCTAAGCCTTATAACATGGCCATTTTCTTCGATATATCCCGTTTGAAATTTATTTACCGCCCACCATTTAATTCGATGGATTTTAATGCCAAATTCATTCAATACTGCATGTTCTAATTCTGTTATCATTTTTAACCACTTCTTATTTTTAGATTCTTATTTTTAGATTTGATTTTGGATTTTGTCCAATAAAATCAATTATTCCTTTTATTAATATTAAACGTGATAAATTATGACCTAAGGGAATATTATAAATTGAATGCGGTTTTAATGATATTATGGAACTTCCAGACCTAGCAAATATTGCGAAATTTCGGAAAAAACTAAATTGGACACAGAAAAAATTGGCGGAAAATACGGGTATTAGCCAATCTATGATTGCAAAAATTGAATCCGGTAAAAAAAAGCCGTCATTTGAAACCGCCCAATCCATATTTAAAATCTTATCGCAATCAATCAACAAACAAATAAAAAACAGTGAAAACTCTGCCAAAAAATTTGCCACGTTCCCGATTGTAACTTTAAAACCCGTGGATATTATTGAAAATGCTATCAAAAAAATGGGCGAACAATATGATCAAATACCCGTCGTTGAAGGTGGTGCTTGTATCGGTTGTGTTACATCAAGATTACTCTTAAGATTTTTTTTAATGGAAAATCGAGAATCATTTTTTAAAAGACCAATCCGTGAAATAATGGAAGAAGCGCTGCCAACTATAGACGAAAACAGTCATTTATCATCCGTTTATCAGATACTTCAAGTATTTCCTGCAGTTTTAACTGTTTGCTTGGGAAAGATTTCTGGAATTATTACCCGTTCCGATTTAATTACTAAAATGTAAAAGCACCTATTTTTAGATTCGGGAAACTTGGTTCGTCTTTGAAGAGGAATTTCAATTCAATTGGCTTAAAATACGCTATCTAGCAGAATATGAAGTGGATCTGGTGGATGAGGAAACCACCCTGGATACCCATTAGTCAGGATCGTATAGAGTCCTTAGAAATCTCGGAAAACTTTAGTATGATATCAAATATATAGACATCCCAGAAAATATAGTTCACTTCATCAAGACACAAAGAACTTTACTTCCTAAAATCGTGAAATTATGCAAAAGTTTATTTTTCCAAATTCTGTTTATTGTACTAAGAAAATGGCTCTGATTAAACCAAAAGAAATAACACCGGATATTATGCAAGATATCATTTCTCGTATTAAAAAGATCTGTAATCCGGAAAAAATAATTCTTTTTGGTTCTTATGTTGGAAAGAATTTTACAGAAGAAAGCGATATTGACATACTAGTTATATTAAAAGATAGTAAATTACCAAGGTATAAAAGATCTATCCCGATTAATTTTGAATTATCTAATATAATTTTCCCAATGGATATTATCGTATACACAGAAAAGGAAATCGATGAATGGAGTGACGTACCACAAGCATTTATTACTTCTATTATCTCCAAAGGAAAGATTATTTATGAAAAAAAGTATTAATGATTTAATTAATTCTTGGCTTAAAAAAGCAGCCCTCGATCTTCAAGCTGCTCAAAAATTAGTAGAATTTCATTCCTTAAATACAATTGTTTGTTTTCATGCACAGCAGGCTTGTGAGAAATATCTTAAAGCCTATTTAACTTTTCTTTTAATAGATTTTCCCAAAATCCATAATTTAGAGAGATTAATTGATTTATTATCAACTAGTGATAATGATATAATGAAATTCAAAAAAAGTTGTGGAGAATTAAGTCCATTTGCTGTAGAATCGAGATATCCTGAATTCAATGAAATTGACTCGGATTATTCTGCAGAAGCAATTAAAACTGTAGAAAAGATTAAGAAATATGTTTTATTACAAATTAAAAAAGATTTATGATAAAATCTTTTATTATGCATCAATGAAGATATTTTAAATATGTCTGGACTCTTGAACGCAAAGATGTCTCGAGATTGAAGCTGATAATGATTGGAAGGAAAACAAGGAAATAAAAAGGAAGGCACCATGATCAAGTTTGATCCATATTAAATCCATGGTTAACTATATTGGATCAAAATTATTCTATAGTGTAACTCATATGTCAAAAAATAAGATTGAATATGGCCAATTTTCTACGGGATTAGATTATATCTCAATCGGGGAAAGTGAACAAGTGGTATTGCTTTTCCTCGGAGGACCTGGAAACGATTTACCAAAAGGAGTGGAGTTAAAAATCTATATAAAATCCTTTGCTCCGATAATTAAAAATTATAAATTGTATTTTATAAGTCGAAAATCAGGGTTACCCCAAGAATATACGACTGAACAGATGGCGGGAGATTATGCTAGTATTATTAGCACCGAATTTGCAGGAAAAGTACATGGAGTCATCGGATTGTCATTTGGTGGAATGATAATGCAACATTTTTGTGCTCTTTATCCCAATCTGGCAGAAAAATTTATAATACTATCCTCAGCCCATAAAATATCTGAAAAAGGGCGATTGCTAGATCAAAAGTTTGCAGAATTATTGAGTATCGGAAAAAATGGAGCTGCTTATGCCTTGATAAGTGAAGCCATATTTCCAAAAGGAATTAAAAGGATGCTTTTTAAACCAATTATGCGCTTAATGGGAATTTTTAGAAGAAAACACCTAAGCAATTCATTTGCTCAAGATGTGTTAATTGAAGTCCAAGCAGAATTAAACCATGATGTTAAGAAAAACTTGGGTAATATTAAAGTCCCAGTCACTATTGTGTGTGGTGATCAAGATTACTACTTTCCAATTGAATATTTGAAAGAAATGTGTGATCTCATACCGGAAACCAAATTAAAAATAATTCATGGAAAGGGACATGATGCATTTGAAGATACCCAAACAATTTCATATATTTTAAAGGAATTACAAGCAACTTAAATAAAAATCTTCTCGAACAATTCAATTTTTTGGTCGATGAAGTTGAAGAAATTACCGAATTTACTATACGAGGAAACGCATAAGGAACTCAAAGAATCCAAGGGATGATATTGTATATAATAATTTTGATATTGCACAAACGTAATATATTTATATTATAGTAATCTATATATCTCAATTATGATATATCACTTTTGATACATCGAATTTGAAGTAATGTTCATAATTTAAACTTGAATAACTTGATTTTAACATGGAAGATATCGCGGATAAATATGAAAATGCAATGAAAAAGGGATTCATCCGCACTATTATTCTCTCAATTTTAAAACGAGGACCATGTCATGGATATCAAATAAAAAGAGAAATTCAAGATACTTCCCTCGGATTTTGGGACCTTCAAGATTCAACCTTATACACTGTTTTAAGACAATTAAACGAGAAAAAATTAATTACTTATAAAGAAGAATCGGTTGGCGACAGAAAAAAAAAGGTGTATCACCTAACCGAAGAAGGGATAGAAATTCATAATATCATTATTGAAAGACAAAATAGAATATTCAGTTCAATATTTTCATTATTGAATCTGATTCAGCCAGAAGATGGACCCGATATAATCAGTTTGTTTGAATTAGCAAAAAGTTTTTCACCCCTTACCCCTGATTTCAGTTTTCTAGAAAAAAAAAAACCATCAGAAAAAATTCTTATTTGGAAAGGAATAAAGAGTAGTATTTTAAAGCATATTGATATATTTCAAAATATGGTTAAACAATTAGATCAAAAAATTGATATTCTTGAAAAATCAAATATGATTAATGATTAATGACTGATGTTTTATGACTTCTGAATCTAAGATCTCTATTATGATTCTTTCCTTGTAAATTTCCTACTAAAAAATTAAGCAGAGCAAAAAAAAATGGGAGTAATATCAAAAATCTCAATTCGTAATATGTCAAGGAGGAAATCTCGTTACTTTTTAACTACTTTCACTTTGGTTATTGGAGTAACTCTCTTTGGTGGAGTAATGATCGTAGCAAATTCCTTTCAATCTACAATGTTATCCTCAATTGATTCACAATTAGGAACTGCTGATATATTATTGCGTACAAATAATACAGATTTAGAACCCAATGGATGGTTTGATCCGTTGGATATAAATGACACTCTACAAAATATTGATAATGTCAGAAGAGTTGCTTTTCGCATATCTGGATTTGATATTTCAATAAGTGGAGTCGATTCTGGAAATCAGGTAGAAAATAGTACTAATTGCCAAATTTATGGCATAGACATAAATAATCCTGAAGAACCAGAAATAGGTGGAGTTCCATATATTCTTGATGTAATACCAGAGATGGAAAGTTCTACGACAATTGAAGAACTTTTAACTTATCAAGATACTAAAACGAATAATCAAGTAATGGTAATTACTGAATCATTACAAGTCAAATTGGGTAAAGAACCAGGGGAAATTATCCATGTACTGCCATATAATGATAATATTACAGAATATGACATTAGTGATACTAGCACCTGGGAAGAATTTACTATTGTTGCTGTAATCCGAGATTCTGGAGAAGGTCAAGATGTTAATCCTCAGACTGGGAAATTAATAACTTTATCTCGAGGAATAAATCCAGTAGTGTTTACAACTATTGATAATGCTCACAGATTAGTTGACGGAACGAAAAATCGAACTGGGTTATTCAATCTAGGAGTAATTGATTTGGTAGATATGTATATTGCCCAACAATCATCTTCCGATATTGAGAGTGCATTAGCGGAAATTAATAGCAATTCTGAATGGATAGTATTTGATCTAAAATCAAGCAGCATTGAAGATATTGAAACTACAATGGAAACTATGGATATTATGTTCACCATTTTTGGATTTGTTGCTTTAATCTTATCCACAGTGTTGATCGTAAATATCTTCAATATAATACGAGAAGAACAAGAATATGAAACGGGGATGTTTCAAGCAATTGGGGCATCTAAAGGCGAAACCTTCAAGATTTTTTTAATTCAAGGGACTATAATGGGTGTGATTGGAGCGGCCATTGGAACTGTGCTTTCCTATTTTCTAGCAAAAGCAATATTCTCGGTTACAATGAATACCATGATTAATATTGCTCAAACATCAGGACAAGGAATGTCAGTCGGAATTATAGATTTTTCAATAGTACTCGTCCCAAGTACAATCATTTACACTTTTTCTATAGGTTTTATATCATGTTTAGTTGCTTCAATCTTTCCAAGTATAAATGCGACTCGAAAACCCATAATTGAATGTCTTAATCCCATTGAAGAACAAAACAGGCGGATTAAAAAAAAATATTTCAAATCAATCCTGCCATTTCTTTTCGGAGCTATTTTAATAGTAGGGGGTGTCTTTTTATTATTTCAATCGTTCGGAAATATCGATTTTGCACGTCCTATAAATGGTACAAGTGGTAGTATTCCTGGAATGGGAGGTTCAGAACAAGTAACTGCTATGGTTGGACCTGTCATGATACTCTTTGGTCTTCTTATTATTGGCACTGTCTTTATTAACCCGTTAATTAAAGGATTAATTATATTATTTAAACCATTTTTGAAACAAACTCGGTTATTAACTGAAAAAAATATCCTACGTCATCCAAAAAGAACCATACTTACTTTCTTGTTAATTTCATTAACAACGAGTTATTTAATTGGGATGAGTGTTATTATGGATTCCATGCGGGCTGGAGTAGATACTACAATAGATGATATGATAGGAGCCGATATGCAAGTTTTCGCATTTGCACCTAGTACTCTTGAAGACGACATTATGAACCTTGATTCTGTTAATGATATACTAATGTCAAGTATGCAAAATGCATTGATTAAGAGTGATGATGAATGGGTGGGCCATGATTTATTGGATGAAGATTATAATGAAACCGTAAGTATAAATGTAATAGAACCAAATGATTTGAAGGCTCTAATTGAAGATTCGAAAATAATTTCACCATCTAATATATCTACTAATGATATTGTTGAAGAACTGAAAACAACTGGCACTATTCTTATAACCGAAGAATTCAGCAAAGATTATAATGTTCATGCAGGTGATTCAATTTTGGTTAATTTTACTCTTGATATAACATATCCCGATTTTGAGGCTCAACAGGCAGGTAATATTACTGATGCTAAAGTTAACTATTATGCAATTAATATGAATATTATTGCTGTAGTAAATAAGGTACAAGGTTTTGGTTTATCATCCATGATGAGTGGAGGGGGAATAGGAACAACATATCAAATGTTCGTGTCTTGGGATGAATTTTCGAATGAAATCTCTACAAAGAGCTTACCTGGTCAAGATACGGATCTAATCTTACGGAAACCTACTAACACTGGAAATGCAGAATTCGACCAAATTTCATCAAGTTGGTTTAATATTTCTGAAGTTGATTCTTTATTAAGTAATTATGAAAGTTGGGAATATACAACACGTATGGATTACCCTATGATAACAAATTTGAATCCTGCTTCTCCATTAGGAACAGATGTAATTGGAATTCACACAACAACAAATGGTAAAATTCAATCCGATATTTCCTATGGATCAAATATACTTCTGGAGAAAAATTCGTCATATTCAGGAAACACTTTAGAAGAATTACTCAATAATACAGAAAATATTTGTGTTGTCGATCAAGAATATGTTAACGCTCAATTAATCAATGATACCAATTTTGGAATTGGATCAAAAATTAAGATTTTTCCACATGATTTCTCATCACCACATAGTCCATATGATGATTCCACTTGGCCTACGTTTGAAATTGTCGGAATCATTGATAACAGTAAATTATATAATACTGAAAAATATTTCTGGTCTTCAGAGTATGAATCTTTTGTCCTACCGTCTGGAAATTGTATCTATTTAAATTATAATACTGCTGCTGAGCAAATATTCGTTAATTACAGAGGTTCCGATTTAAATTCTGATAATGTTACATCAATTCTAATCAATTCTAATTCAATAGTAGATTTAAAAGGTATTAAATCAGAACTTAAAAATGATCTGCTATCTTTAACAGGAGAAAATTGGACTATAGCTGAAATCAAAACTATGCAATATCAAATACGCAATATGGTAATATCTTGGTATATTTGGTTGGAAGAAGGTGCAAATCAAGAAGAAATATTAAAAGAAATCCAAAAAGTCTTTCAAGATAATAATGCAATCGTAATTTTTGGTTTCACTCGTGATTTTGCAACAAGCACCTTTAGTACAATGATCAATTTGATGACTTTCATCATGTATGGAATATTATTTCTTGCCATTTTAATTGCCTTAATTGGACTTGCGCTACATTGTCTTTTAACCACAATGTCACGAAGACGAGAAATCGGTATGTTAAGGTCTATTGGTTTAAGTAAACAAGGTATAATTCGATCCATTTCTGGGGAGACTCTAATTATCGCCTTGATTGGTGTAATTATTGGTATAGGTGCTGGTCTTATTCAAGGATCTCTAAGTGTTCTTGCAATGCCTTCAGGAGGCTTCCTTGCAATAACTTATGTTATTCCTTGGCCAACAATATCTATATTAATTGTGATTACAGTATTAGCTGCTATTTTAAGTTCAATGTTACCTGCTCGATGGGCTGCAAAACTGAATATTATAGATGAAGTGAGGACCCGATAAAATTGGAGGAGTAAGAAAAAATGAAACGAAAAAACAAAAAACAAATCCAATTCGAAATGGAAAATGACCTTGTTTTAGATGTTCGAAATCTAAGCAAGACCTATACAACAAATGAAATCAAGGTTGATGCTTTAAAAAATGTTAATCTCCATATAAAAAAAGGAGAATTTATTGCAATTGTAGGACCATCAGGATCTGGAAAAACAACTTTGATCAATTGTTTGGGTGCTCTAGATTTTCCTAACTCTGGGCAAATTATCTACAATCTTCACGGTGATGGAAAAGGGTATGATATCGTTCAAGTGAAAGCAATTGATCAGAAAAATATGCGGTTAAATAAGATTGGATTGATTTTTCAGTTTTATAATTTATTTCCTGTAATCACTGCTTTTGAAAATGTCGAATTGCCGATGCTTATTGCGAAGAAAAATTTGAAGATTCGTAAAGAACGGGTGGAAAAATTATTATATATGGTTGGTTTAGGTCAACGTATGGAACATTATCCGACCCAAATGTCTGGGGGAGAACAGCAAAGAGTAACTATTGCTCGTTCTTTGGTCAATGATCCACTTATATTACTTGCGGATGAGCCTACGGGAGAATTGGATACCGAAACGACTATTGAAATCATTAAAATTTTTCTTGAGATAAAGAAATCTGGACACTCCATTATAATGGTTACCCACAATCAACGGATTGCGGAAGTAGCTGATCGCATTTTAAGCTTAGTTGATGGTGAGATCATCATGGAAAAACCTGGGGGAAAAAATGTCGCCGATATCTATAACGAGGAGAATTAAGTGAGGAAAATGACAAAACATAAAATTTTAAACCATCAATTTGAACATCAATATGAAGTCGATTCAGACGCTATGATTCAAACCTTTGATCTTACGAAAACCTATTGCATCACTGAAGGGCTGGAAATCCATGCCTTAGATAAAGTGAACTTAACCATTCACAAAGGTGAATTTGTTGCCGTTATGGGGCCATCGGGATCGGGAAAGACCACCCTACTCAATATGTTAGGTGCTCTTGATAATCCAACCAATGGAGCTGTCTTTATTAAGGGAACTAATATTGCGTATATGGATGAACACGAGAGTACAAATCTACGACTTAAAGAAATTGGATTTATTTTCCAATTTTATAATCTTGTTCCTGTATTAACTGTATATGAAAACATTGAACTCCCTATGATTTTTGCTGAAAAACCTCCCGAAAAACGAAAAGTGGTAGTTGAACGAGTCCTTAAATTAGTCAAACTTAAAGATCGATATGATTTTCTTCCTTCAGAATTATCTGGCGGTGAAAAACAAAGAGTTGCTATTGCTCGAGCCCTTAGTAATGAACCCGCTATTCTCATTGCTGATGAACCAACAGGAGAACTCGATACTAAAATGGGGAAAGAAATAATTCAACTAATGCAAGAACTGAACAAAGAATTAAATCAGACAATCTTAATGGTGACCCATGATCCTGCAGTTGGGGCGCTAGCAGAGCGTATAATTCGAATGCGAGACGGAAAAATTCTTAAATCCAAATTTTCTCAAGCAATTCAATTTCCTGATAGTTGAGAATGAAGAAATTACCGAATTTATTATACGAGGCAACAATGAAGGAAACCAAAGAATCCAAGGGGATGAAACGCAGAAATTTTGACTCTAAAAATAAATATTCGTAATACAAATTTATACATTAAGCAGGAATAGAAAAATCTACAGAAAGATAGAATTAAATTAATCAGAAAATTATTTCTTTTGTAATATTGATAAAAATTTTATATTTAGTTGATTAAAAATGGTGTAAAATAAAAAAAAATTAATTAAAAACTCGCAGCTCTTATAAAAAATAAACAAAAAACAAACCAAATTATCTTCTGGTTTTCCAACTTCTTAGATCAGATCAATTGCATTAATATTTTTTGTTTTCAGATGCGTAACGATTAAATCAAGAGGAAGACCAATAAATTCACAAAGGTTTTTTACCTTTTCATCGAGAATTTTACTTTTATCAATATTTTTGGATTCTCCGTACAATTTTTTGGCTTGAAGGTACTTGTCAATCGCAAGTGCCATGTTTTTCTTTGATTTTTCAGTCTCTTCTCCAACTTTATTAAACTTTTCCGCAGCATCCAACCATGTTTTTTCTTCTAATTCTTCATTTGATGCTTTTCGAAAATTTGTAATAGCACGTTTTGAGATTTCTAAAGCCTTTCTTGGATTTTCAATATTTTTTGCTTCTAATCGTAAACTCTTAGCGGTTTCAATAAACTTCAAATCTGCTTCTTTGAGCACTTTTTCAGCCTCTGCTGATTTTCCCGCTTTGTTGTAAAAATCTGAAGATTTTTTATATATTACCAAAGCTTCATCGGGATTTTCAATGCTTTTTGCATTATCTCTATATAACTTACCAATTATTTCTAAACAATTATTACCGTTTTTTGTTTTTTCATTCTTCGTATAACAAGCTGCGGCTTCTTGATATTTCTCCACTGCTTTTGTCAATTCGTCTTTTTCAAGCATTTTTGCTTCTTTTTCCAATGTTTTACAATCTTTTAAGCTCATATCTTTTTTCCTTCATTTTTTTCCTTTATTATCATTTTTTCTTACTTGAATGAGATTTGATGTTTATCAATATAAATTTATTTACAGATCAATAATCTCTTTTTTTCATTTAAAAATTTGCTTGTATAATCGATGAAAAAGCTCTTAAGGATATTCAAATTGATTATATAGTTATAAAATTGGTATTATTACACAAAGCACGAGGTATATGCAAAAGATATTAACCATCTCCCTTTCTAAATACGTGCTCATTTACTTTGACCTTTTGTGAATTAATCATTTCTCTGAGTTTTTCATTATTTGTCAATCAAAAATTCCCCATAATTTTTTTGTCGTTATTCGCATTATGAACCATGAAGTCTTTTCCGTGAGTCAAAACCTTACTGAAACCGAGTTAGGATGTCTTTTCGATTGTTATATTCCACAATTTTTTCAATTGGCATGGAGTGAGCAAGGAAACACACAGAACGGCGTAAAGAAGGGAGTGATTCATTCTTTTTCGCCATAATTTTTCCATATTTATTCGTCAACTGAAGCCATTCAGCTCGAAAATCGGTGTAAGTTTCTTCATCAAAATAATAAATTGCATTGGAACTTTGTGATGTGTTTGATGGTAATCCATTTTCATTTAATTTGACATTCCCATTGGAATCTAAATCGAATGCGAAAATAGATTGATATAAATCATACACTTCCTGGGAATATTCCGGTTTTTGATTCAATTCATTCACAATTTTATTAAACTGAATATGCTCATCCAAGAGGGATTTTTCCACTTGCATCCATTTAGATCCCATTTGGGTTACCTGTGAAATCAAAGTTGGAGTCAATCCATTTTCAAACTCAAGTTCACCATCAATTTGATTAAGTTTTTCCTCATAATCGTCAGTTAATTCAAGGATATAGTTCCTTTTTTCATCAACTTCTTTAGGAGGTTTAAGAATTCCGATTTCGATCAATTTGCGAACATGAGGGTGGATACTCGATTTATCTCGAGACAATTTGTCCGCAATCTCTTGTAAAGTTAACTTTCGATAAATTTCAAATAATGTATATATACGAAATTTAATTTTACTCAGAAAAATTTGATGAATTGATTTATCTGTCCTATTTTGATTCATATTATTTTCATACCTTTTTAATCCAATTCTCTTCCACCAATTTCTTAAACCCCACTTGAATTTACAGTGTACCTGGGATGTGAAGAACTTTATAAGAGTTTCTGCCTCGAAAGAGGAATGTTTGTTATTATTTAGGGAGATTATGACTGTGGCGGATTTCTTCTATTCCAATAGAATCCTCCTGAGGCGAATTCGGAGAGAAGCAATTAATTATGCGGAACATGAGCGTATAGTTGCAAGACACCAGCACCAGAACCAGAATATCAAATATAATTTCAAAAATACCGCAACCCAGCTCCTTAAGAACGTCCAGGATGGAGAAGTGATTGAAACTCATCTATTAAGACCTTACTCGAGCGGACGCACTGACGATAGCCTACGGCTCCGAAGATGATATTAATTCCCCCTCCTTCAGTCATCACCATGTCAGATCGAACCGTCGGGTGGAATGCGTTAATTTTTCCCCGGGGGTGTAAGGAGATCACCACCCGGGAGATTCGAGTGCCATCCCAGAAGCCTTGGTCATCGGTGAGTTCGTGTAAAAATTTCTAACGGTTACGGAAAACTAAGAAGTTTTAAAGATTTTTTTTGCAATCTCATCTACAAATTCTTTATCTTCTTTAGTTGGATTGAATTCTCGTGTTGCATGCACTAGTAAATTCCTAATGTCATTGAGTTTTCCAAACAAATCCTCGATTTTATTTCTACTGTCTGGAAAACAATTAAAAGGATTTTTCAATTTTAGCCACGAATAATTCAACTTATTAATCCAAATTTTAGGTAAATCAAGTAGATTTGTATAATCGATTTTTTCACCTATACATTTATGTAGTTCATATCTTGTGGCGGCATTTGTTCGAACATTCTCCGGGATGCCTTTAATCCACCAGTCTTTCTTATACTTTTCTTTTAATTGTTGAACAAGTTTTTGATGAAGACCCTGTTCTATGAAGGCTATTTGTTCCCGACAATAAGCACGTAACTTGATTCGAGCTTTATTAACCACACTTCTTACTCTTACAGCCTCGATCAACTCAAATAAAGCATCCGTCTTCTCCGATTCTATGTTTTTCTCCTCCCAAATGGCGAGGCATTCATCACATACATCCCCTGTCCGAATACGAAAGATTTTCTCCTTTTTATTTTGACAGAAATCATTAAGACACCCTCTTGAAGCTAAATGAAAGAGATTGGTGTCTTTTCCTTCAGCATATAGGATCTCCATATATTCTTGAGATGCTTTATATGGTTCATCCTTATAGATTTCATAATATTGGATAATCTGAATTATCGAAGACCCAAGTGAATAAAGTACATCGATTTCGGTTGAAATATTTTTCCAATCATGTGTCGTACAAAGCGCTATTTTCCCAAATAAATTGGTTGCAAAATAAAATTGATCGTCTTCAAATTCATGGATGATAAAAAACAGATCCCGACTTTCCATATTAAACTTTTCTCGTACCAGATTCAAAATCTCTTGTCTTGTCCAGTTTGTTTTATTCTCATCAACAAAAATTTTCTCTTCTTGGTAAAATTGATAAATATTTTGAACCCCGTTAAAAATATAGCATAATTTTGGAATTTTTAAATCCCGATTTTCATGACCAAACTCTATCAGCCCAATTTTTATACTCATAAATATTAATAGGTCATCAAACGTAAAAATATGATGTTTGATAATTTGGATAATTCTTTCAGATTCTCACTAAAGATTTAATGTTTTATCTACAAAATAGCTATATATTTTATTTATGAAAAATCAATTATTAAATTCAAATAATAACGGAGGTCAAAAACGACTTGAAAATTTTTATCAGTTATAAAATATCATACAATTATGACCCAAAGAATCCAAGGGGATGAAACGAAGAAATTTTGATTTTAAAAACAAAAGAACGGGATTTATTACGTTTTCAAATGCAATCTAATAATTAACCCATCCTTTCATGTTGTGCATCATTCTGATATTTTTTATGCCTTTTAAGTGATTTATCCGAATTTTTTATTAATTCAGTCACCCGGCTTTGAGCTAAAAGTCCGGTTATAGAATCAGAATAGAACATACCTTTTGGTGAAATTATATAATCACCTTTTTTTGCTACAATTAATCCAGCATCTATACAAGTATCTAACCAAGAACCGAAATCATGTTCTAAATGAGAACCAAATAGCTGTAAATATCGGCTTGAAGAAATTTTCAGGCCCTTTAATTGGCGAGTCAACCATATTATCTGGAGATCTTGTTTTTCATAGCTGAATGAAGATTTAAAGGGTAAATTGTGACATTGCTGGAGGTTAATATATTCTGAAGAAGAAGTTGGATTCATTACTTTTACTCCTTTCATTTGATTAAAATCGCTTATTATTGAAATGCCACCTGAACCACAACCGATCCAATCATAATTTTCAGGACGCCTTAGGTGTTCTTCATAATAATAATTCCCTTCATCCTTAGAATTCCATTTCTTAAAATCAGTAACCGTAATAGGTTCATATCCTAAATTATTGAGATAATGGTACAATTTTAACCAGTTATCGAGAGCTAGCGGATTGGAAGGAATTTGTTCAAGAATTTTGTTATCTTTAGACCAAACTGTTCCTAATCCCCGAAAACATACTAGATGATAAAAACAAATATGAGGGATTTGTAATTTCACTGCTTGATCCACATCTTTGTAAATACCCTCCATTTTTTGCCCAGGTAAGTTAAAAAGAAAATCCGCTGAAGTCAAAATACCACGTTCTTTAGCAAGTCTTAGGGTTTTCTCAATATTTTCATTTAATATTCGTCTCCCCATTTTTTCAATTAATCCAGTATCGAAAGTTTGGATTCCTAAACTTATCCTTTTTCTATTTGTAGGGAAAAATTTCGCGAAAATATCCAATAATTCAGAATTAAAGTAACCAGGTGCTCCCTCAAATGTAATTTCTGCAGTTGGGGAGATATTAAGAGAATTTTTTATGCTTTGACATAAATTGGAAAAATTTGAGGCTTTAATTAAATTTGCAGTCCCCCCACCCAAATATATGGACTGAACCGATCGATTTTTAAGCATTTTCCCAAGATTTGTAATCTCTTGAATCACTGAATTAATACAATTATCCTCCACAAATGAATCATAGGGTTCATGCGGAAAAGTACAATACCCACAACCAACAACCATCGGTCGACATAGTGGATGGGGGATGATTCCAAGAGCAACTGGTTTTTCATTAAATGGATCATGATTAAAATATTGGTTTAAAATAGCCCTTCTTTTGCTTAAACCTTTAATGGGATCAAGCCCAAGCCCCATTGGATAAGCATGTAAAAGCCGATGCCGCTGTGGCATTTCCATTCTTCGAGCTAATTCGTGTTGATTATATAGAGGAAATAGTAAATTAAGAATTGTCTCTAAAAATCGTAGGTTATCATATTCATATAAAAATTCATCACTAAAAGACCATCTTGACCCAAAATATATTATCCGACCGAATTCAACCTGCTTAAGGATGAAAATTTTTCCATAGGCTTCTCTAAATTTGTCTCTCTTCCCATAATCCCATATTCCTCCTGGATGATTTATTACCTTGGAATTTTCCATAAAATTTAATGAGAAATCAACTGGTTCGTCCATGGAAAACGTGCATCCTGAATCATAGCATATTTTTCCGTTAAAGGAAATATTATCATAATTAAAATCTAAATCGATCACGGGTTCATTAATTTTTTTATGGAAATGCTCTTCGTGAATTAGAGAAACATCATTTGGCCTTATTCTGGGTATAATATCTCCAAAATTAGTAGTTTCATTTGCATCCCCACTAAACCGCATTAATACTAACAATTTTCCTCCTTTACGTAAATAATCACGAATTATTCTTATTTCTTCGCCATTTAACAGAGTTCTTCGAGCTCCTTTACGAGGACTACTAAATAATAAGGCATCAAATCGATTGAGATCTTCAATATTGTAAAGATTTTCAGAAAAAAAGTGATAATCTATATGCATTTGCTCTAACACTTCAAAAAATCCCCGAAATCTGCTATGATTTCTAAGATTAATGCTTTGATTATACCGCTTTGGAATGCCAATACATAATTTCTTTGAGATTTTTTGCATACTATCAAATATATATGGGAAATTTTTATAAAGTTATTGTTTTCCGTTAAACAAAAATAAATGAAATATTTGGAGGTTGAATTCACCGATGATGTTCTAAAATTTACTTAAATCAAAATCTTCTAAAATATTCAACTTTTTAGCCGGTGAGGTTGATAAATTTTCCGAATTTACTATCCGAGGAATCACTAAAGGAATTCAGAGGATCCGAGGGGATAAAACTCAGAAATTTTGAGTGTGAAGTTAAAGACCATTCGGATTAGGAACTTATAATCTGTAATATCTTTTTAAAATCAATCATTATCATTAATTTAAAGATCTAATTTACTTGTTTAATTAATTATGAGGGAAAAATTCAGATATCGAAATCTTTTACCATAATTGTTATACGCTTCAACTCTCCCTTGGACTGACCTTTTGATCTTCTTGGGAGTTTACTAATCAATTCTTTTACTGTATTGTTAACTTTTCCAGTAATAAATTGACCAAATAAATTCTTTACATTACTAGAAAGTCTAATTTTTATGTCTCCATCAAAAAGAAGTTCAGATTTAATTTTTCCTATATAAAGATATCTTGACACAACGATGCTCCTATCTATATCAAAATGATCAAAATCTCTCTTCATAATTGTTATTCGCTTTAATTGCCCTTTAGATTGCCCACGTATTCTTCTTGGGAGTTGATCGATAATTTCTCTTATTGCATCGATTACTCTAATATCTATATGGTAAGAAAAAAGCGGCTTAGCGTCTCCTGCAAGCCTAATTTTTGTGTCTCCATCAAAAAGAAGTTCAGACTTAATTCGAGTTATTCTGGAATATTTAGCGGTATAAACCTCTTCTTCTTCTTTTTCAGTATCTACCTCTTCAAAAGTTTCTATATCTTCCTCTTC
>JAUWOE010000064.1 GCA_030612265.1 Promethearchaeum sp. | reverse complement strand
GATGAAAATAAATAAATCTGTAAAAATTCTTGGTGCATATAATTTTTGTAATCTAGGTTCTGCCATAAAATTCATTACATAAGCACTATCATGATGACCTTGTACAATAATTCGTTGTTGAACTTTTTCTGAAGGTTTTATAATTCCAAAAACATTGTATCCTGTGAATTTTCTAAAAAGAGGATCAAATGTCTCTTTATATAGCACAAATTGTAGTAATGCGAAAATTGATGCAAAAGAGTATCCTAAAGCTGCAATTATTGTCCAATATCCTCCTAAGAAGAAGAAAAATGACGAGATTGCAAAGGATAAAGCAAAAATTTTCATAAAAGCTAAAAATGATTCTCTATGAACCTTAAATTTTTCAATTTTTGAAGAATCACAATGCTCTGAGAGTAATTCATGAATATTTTCGGCCGCTAGTTTGGATGATTTTGTTCCTGTTAATCTAGGCCCGTAGTTATCAATTATATCTTTTGTCATTGACAAAGTATCGTTAACATCATTTTCACTAATTCTATTTTCAAAATTATCTGCGGAAGTTCTGCTTTCTGTTATAGGGTTATATATATTTGCGTATTTTTGAGTATTTTGTTGAGCCATTGTTTTTTTCCAATTTGAAGATTTTTAAAAAAATTTATATTTGTTAGAACTACATAGTAACATAGTAGATTTGACAATATAAATCTTTGCATTTCTCTACATATCTATTATGTAGAAAATGCTAACATGTCTATTTAAATTATCTCATTGGTTAAATAATCGTTTTATTAAATAACTCTCTATATATGTAGAGTAAAAATAGACAAAAATTTTATAAGATTTTTTATTTGAGAATATATGAAAATTTTTGGAGAGAAAAAAGAAAATGTAAAGTATATATCCCGACCCGGTGCATACATTATATTTTTAAATCCAAAACATGAAATTGCAACAATTAAAACTTCCAAAGGTTTGTTTTTACCCAGTGGGGGAAAAATCAATAATGAAACTGATGAAGAATGCCTTGAACGTGAATTATTTGAAGAATTAGGATGGAAAATAGAAATAGGGTTTTTTTTAGGAAAAAATATTCAATATTATAACTCAACTAGGATTTTTTTAAAATTAGAATGTAATTTCTATTTAGGAGAAAGTTTTTTAAAAGTCTCTGAACCAGTAGAAGAAGATCATATCTTAAAGTGGTTTCCTTTTGATCTTTTAATAAAAAATCTTAAAGGCGACAACCAAAAATGGGCAATAAAAGAAGCTTTTAAATATAAAAAAAAAAGTAAGATTTCAAAATTAAATAGTAAATTTAGCTAATTCGTCATATATACCAGCACAATTGATTTTATCGTATAATTTTTCAGATATTTCAAATAATTTGGCATATTTATCAGTATTAGCAGGATTTGGGGTCCATATCTTGTTTATATTTGCCATATTTTCTGCAGCCTTTACAAGATCATTAAATTCTCCTGCTCCATAACTAGCCAAAATTGATGCACCAACTGCTGTAGATTCTTCCAGTTCACTTCTACCACAAGGAATACCTAAAACATCCGCCATAATTTGATTCCATAAATTACTTCGAGATCCCCCACCTGTGATTCTCATCTCACTTGGATTCATTCCTAAAGAATGGAAAACATTTAATGATTTTTTTACTTCCATGGCGCCTCCTTCTAAAACGGCTCTGTAAAGATCTCCAGTTTTATGACCCAATGCTAATCCAAAAATTACCCCACGTGCATGCGGATTCCAATGTGGGGTACCTGCCCCAATAAAATGAGGAATTAGCACTAAACCATTTGCCCCTACTGGCGATGCTACCGCTTTTTCAGTCATTACGTCATAAGGATCTATATTTTTTCCCATTTCTAATTCTTTTTTTGCTTTAAGTCTCTCTTCAGCTCCAATATTATCACGGAACCAGCGTAAAACTGCACCACTGGTAAAAATTGAAGCTTCTTGGACCCATTTACCAGGAATTGCTGCACAACTACATAAGACTCGTTTTTCTTTATCAAATGTAGGTTTATCTAGATAGCCTAAGATAAATGATCCTGTTCCGGTAGTACATTTCATTCTACCAGGTTTCACGACTCCAACTCCTAATGCAGCACATTGTTGATCTCCCCCTCCTGTAATCACTTTTGTTTTAGTAGAGAAACCAGTATCTGAAGAAATTATACTACCAATTTCCTTTCCTGAAGGTAATGCTTCGGGCATTTTATCCAAATCAATTTCCATAAGACTTCCAATTGAATCGGACCATTTTAAGGAATTTATATCAAATAACATTGTTCTTGATGCATTAGAATGGTCAGTGATATATTTTCCAGTTAATTTAAACAATATATAGTCATGGACTAAGAGAAATTTGTGTGTTTTTGAATAAATTTCGGGTTTGTGGTTTTTAAACCAAAGTATTTTAGAACCGGAAAAATATGGGTCCACGGTGAGTCCAGTAGTGTTATAAATTTTATCAACACCAATATTTCCTTTAATCCAATTACACTCTTCTGTGGTTCTGCGATCTTGCCATACAATTGCGTGGAAAAGTGGTTCACCATTAGAATCAACTGGGACGATTGTTTCTCTTTGGTTCGTGATTGCTACACTTAAAATATCGTCCCTATCAATTTTTGCATTTTTAATTGCATTAACTATGGTTTTTTTAACAGCTTTCCACCATAAATTTGCATCTTGTTCGACCATAACAGGAGTTGGATAAAAAGATTCCCATTCTTCATAATCCCGTCCAATTTCATTACCTTTTAAATCAAAGATTATACATCTTGTACCAGTAGTTCCAATATCTAAAGCAACTATATATTTACTCAATTTTTTTATCACCAAAATGATATTTAAGAATACATTGTTCGAAGGATATAATAAGTACAATGTCAAAATAAAAAATAATATCATAAAAATAAAAAAAAGGGAAAGTGATTATGAATATTGAAAATATAGATCAAATTCTTGCTAAAAAAGAAATATCTGAAAAAGATATTAACAACATAAAGGTAAACTTCGAAAATAAGAAACAAGAGTCTGAAGAAATTGCAAAAAAGGAATTAGATGGTATTAATCTAAAATACAGTTCTGTATTATCAATTGCGGAAAAAAATGTTGAAATAAAGAAGAATAACCATGAAGAAGCTTCAAAAAATTTAGTAAAAACTAAGGATGAGTTGAAGGATGCAAATAATTCATTTAAAGAAATTAGTGCATCCTTTAAAAAAGCAAAACTTGATTATGATAAAAGACTTCATATTGTTTTCAAAACAATAGAGTCTGATTTTGCATTCGCTTTGAAAGCAAAAGAGAAAGAAATAAAACACCTCGACAAAAAAATCCAAGCTTTTAATAAAATTCAATAAAAAATATTATTATAATAAGAAGTGAGAAATATGATTGAAAAATTACAGAGATTTCTAAAAAACAAGCACAAATTCGACAGAAAATTAGATATGTACGAAATTCTGGAGCTTTTAGATACTAATTTTAAAAATTTCAGAGATGCGGTCAAATCTGAAGAAAAAGAGGATGTAAAAAAAGCATTATTCCATTTACTGGTTGAACTTATCAAATATTGTAATTCGAGAGATATCGAAATCCAAAAAATATTGGAAGAAGACTTTAATCTATAGAAAAAACAAATCCGACTTAATGAATTGAGAAAATGAGATCTGAGAGTAATAATAAAAAACCCATTATTTTCGCACATCGTGGCGCATCTGGAATTGCTGTTGAAAATTCTATTACCGCTTTTCAGAAAGCAATAGATTGTGGGGCAGATGGTTTGGAAACCGATGCGTGGATAATTAAAGATGGGGAAATAGTTCTTCACCATGATGAATATATAGATGATAGAAAAAATCATACGATAAAAATTCCGAAATCATCCTTATCTGAAATAAAAAAACTTTCATTATCAAATGGGGATCGAATTTTAACAATAACAGAATTTTTAGAACGATTTGCCCATAAAAAAACCAAATCAAATAAGAAAATTCAATTTAGTATTGATCTGCAAAATTTAAATGTTGGGGAAAAAATAGTTCAAAAACTGCAAGAATTTGATGCAATTGATCAAACTATCTTATGTGCCACTTCTTATACAGCTTTAAACCGTGTCCGAAAAAAAAATAAAGAAATTAGGCTGAATCTAACTCATAGAGAGGATCTAATTTCTCCAATTATGTTTCAGAATGGGGATAAATGGAATCAAATTAAACTTTATGCATTCAACATTCAAGCGGAAATAATCACAAGTGATATGATGCAAAATCTTAGAAAAAACTCATTTGAAATCTTCATCTGGGATCTTCATTCTAAAGAGTTATTAAAAAAATACTTAGAATTCAATCCTGAAGCGATTTATACAAATTTCCCTTCAATAGCTAATGAAGTTTGGAGAAAAATTCAAAATTAAACAAAGAAAAACTTGATTCTAAGGTCTAATTTTTTTCCTATTCATATAACCACACTCAGGGCAAATTAAATATCCGAAAACAACATTATAATCGTCCGCTATTCCAACAAGTGGCCCGTTACAAACTGGACATATAGGAGCGTTACTTGGGAACCATTGTCCTTTTACATTGGGTGTAGCTTTTAATTCATTAATCCAATTTTGGAACCTTCCAAGTGCCTGATAATCGTTCTTTTCCTTTCTATTTTGTTTGTAAGATTTAGGTCTGGAAACAACAACTACTACAGACTTCATTTTTTTAGGACTATTAATTAGGGTTAATGTTGGTAAAATCGCATTTTTTTTCATATTAGAGAAAAATTCAAAAAGTTCAGGAGGACCTAAGGCTACAACTGTTCCCTTTCCATGAGAATCTGGATGTCTTTCAAAAAGAATTTGAAAGATCCTATCCTTAAAATCCCGAGCCCAAATTAAAATCCACAAATCAGGATTTAATTCTTTTCTTTCTTCATTAACCAATTGGAGTAAACCCATTTCAACATAATAATGATTTTCTTTCCTACAAAAGTAATTAATATCATCAAAGAATTTTCTCTCTACTAACGGATATGATCTGAAAGATTCTATAATACTCTGCAAGCCTATTTTTGTTTTTGTTTTTTGCCAACTCGTATTAGTTAAAAGATTCCATAAACCCATAACAATTAAAAATTCTAATAACAAATAAAAATTCGTAAAATCTAAATTTTCATAGTTTTTAAGTACTATATTAATGTATAAAGACGAAGAGGGAGAATTATGAGGCCATTAATTGAAGAGATCAATGAAGTATTAACTCCAAATAATTCAATTGGATTTGTTAGGGATAATAAAATATTCCAATTACAACCGATCTTACCAATTACTCAGCTTCTATCCATGGCTAAGGATCTCGACTTAGAAGGTCAACAAAAATTACTAAATTTTGTTAACAACCCTAACACTGTTATTTTTAACGGTATTATCTATATTGCAACGAAAGGACTAAACCTGAAAGGACGCTTACAGGAAATACTATCAATTTACCGCAACCATCTAAAAAAAATTGTTGGTGATAAAAAAGCCTTAATTGATTTATATGAAAAAGTACCCCCTGAAGATATCGCAAATTTAACTGAAGATCATGTAATTTTCGCCATGATGAACTTATACAATTCCAATATAAAAGAACTTGCTGCAATCCGCTATTTATCCGATTACGAAATCCATTTTGAATCAAAAACATATAAAATGCCTGGATGCATGCTTGTTTTGCATATAGATAATAGCTTAAAAATTGGTGATCCTGAAGTGGTTGTTGTTGGACAAAATTACGAACATCCTTTCGTATATAAACATGATTATATGAAATTTGGTCAAAAAATTTGTATGGGTTCCTTTTATTCATCAGTAGATCGTAAAAATTTCAACAAACTTCGTTTTGCAAATATAATTAATAATTTGTTAAAACAAGCAGTCCAAATATTGGTATCTGGTTATTATCGAGGGGTAAGTCCAGCTAACGGTTACTTAACGGGTGTACAATACAAAAAATATCTTTAAAATATCTTTAAAATATCTTAAATAAATCTTATATCGTTAAAATCATAATAATTGAAACCTTATGTCAGATAACAATAAAAAATTGCAAATAAAAGATACTTTAAATGATTTATTGGAAGACACACCCAGCAATAATAAAAATACAGAATCAAACGAATATTTATCTGAGAAATTCCCTAGAAAACTAAAAAAAGTAATAATTACTCGCGCTGCCTATATCAAAATGATCATAATTGCACAGGAAGTTTCCGAACTATTAAATCAAAGCATGGAAGTTTATGCATTATGCATCGGCGATAATGGAGTTATTGAAGATATATTGATCCCTCCTCAAAAAGTAAGTTCTATTTCAATTCACATAAATGCATCCGACATATTATCTTTAGCACCTTATATTAGGGCAAACAATCTGAATATTATAGGATGGGTTCATTCTCATGGGGATATGTCTGCTTTTTTTTCAAGTACCGATGATAGTAATCAAATTACTGTTTTAAATGACACATCGAATTATGCTGAAGTTGATAATGTTCGAGTTAAATATTGTTTTGGAATAACTGTTAACTTAAGAGAAGAGCTATTTGGAATAGTAACCACACAATTTCCATCGGGAGATATTGCCCATGAAGAAGCTATTTTTGAAATTAATGGTAATCTCCTACCGGACTGGAACGAAAACAAGATCCGGAAAAATATTTCGGAAGAATTAAAAATTAAAATCAAAAAAAATATTAATCCTTATAATTTTATAAATAAATTCGATGATAACAATAAACTAAGAAAAGAAAAAGACCTTCTCTCAAAGCATGATCGTTATATAATTGATGCATTCCTTAAGAAAAATAATAATTCAAATCCAAAAACAAAGAAACTTCTGATTAGATTTCTAAAATTCAAAAATCTCAATAAAAACTCGGAAAAACTGAATGAAGATGACTGAAAATGAGTGAAATTAAATACGACCGTCAAAGCAGAATTCCTGAATGGGAACAAAAAAATTTATCCCGTGCTAAAGTTGCTGTCATAGGTGCAGGCGCTTTAGGAAATCATGTATGTCTGGGTTTAATTGGATTAGGTGTTGGTTCAATTAAAATTATCGATTATGATGAAATTGAAACACATAATCTTAATCGACAATCCTTGTTCCGTGAAGAAGATATAGGGAAAAATAAAGCTGAAACTCTGGCAGAATTGCTTAAGGAACGAAATTCATCTATTGAAATTTTTGGTATTGATGAGAAAATTGAAGAAGATACAATCGATGATATCATTAGAGACGTGGACGTCATTATTGATTGCGTAGATCTCATATATGTGAGAAATTTATTAAATATATTCTGTATCGAGCACAATATCCCTTTAATTCATGGTGGTATAAGCTGGACCGGGGGTCAAACTGGTATCTTAACTAGAAAAACTCCTTGTATTAAATGTATCTATCCCAAGGCTTTACAGAAAGAAGAAATTGACAATGAAACATCATGTATAAGAAACCCAGAGGCAAGTGTTGTATACATTAGTCAAATAATTGCAGGATTGATGGTCTATAATGTAAGAAAAGTACTTTTACCACTCCCAACAGATTATAAACATCCTTCTGGATTATTTAAATTGGATGTCCGATTAGAAAATCCTTTCTATTTCGAAAAAATCATGAGAAAGAAAAAATGTGATTGTGTGAAGCTATTAAAGAAAGTTGCTCCAAATATTCTCAAAGAAGAAAAAGAAATTCTAAAGAAAATTGAAAAAGAAAACCTAAAAGAACTTCAAAAAACAATTGAACTGCCAAATAAAGAAAAAAATCTAAAAACACACACTTTGATAAAGAAAAAAACAACCAAAACCTCTAAAACACCTAAATCATCTAAATAAACTAAATCATCTAGATCCAAAGGAAAAATTAAAAAAAAGAAAAAAATAAAAAAAATGATAAAAAAAATGAATGTTTATGAACAACCAACGCAGTGATAATCAATTAAAAAAAGCAATGGAAGAAGGAAACATGATTTCTGTTGGACAAAATTTAATTTCAAAAGAAAACAAAGAAAATATAAATGATATGGTTGCCATCGATTCAAAGATCAATAAAACCTTCTATAAATATAATCTCCCTATCGGAATCGATTTTGGAAAATCATTAAAACCAAATAACTTCATAACAAGCCTGGAAATTCTTAATAGAACAATTCAGATTCCAAAAATTTCCGAGGAAAATCTATTTAAATTAGAAAATCTTCGACTTTTCTTAACTACCGGGAAAATATGGCATTATAAGCATGAATTAAAATCATTTTTAGAAGAAGAAGAAAAAAACAAAGAAAACAACAAAGAAAACAACAAAGAAAACAACAGAGAACCTGATGAGAAAATCTCGGAAAAACACTTCAAATCACTTCTAATCTCAATTCTTTTTCTCTTAAATCAAGCATCCACAACAAATATTAAATGGGTTTCACAAAACCAAATCTTAAAATTTATTGATTCTCAAGACAAAAAAAACATGCTCCGTGAATGGAAAACTAAAAATTACGGAAAATTGCCAGAAGATTCCGTATTCCTGTCTTTGATATCACAAACATTGATTCACCAAATTTTTTTACTCAATTTAACGGAAAATCAAAAAAAAAAGTTGAATAATTTAATAAATCTCGCAATTTCTGCTAAATTCTCAAAAATACGCCAAATTGCGACTGATAAATTAAATCTAATGAGTAAATCACATGTACCTCCTTCCATTAAAGTAGATGATTCAATTTTAAATGAAAAATCTGCCCAAAACCAACCTGATATTAATAATAAAAACCTTTACAGAATTTTGGATACTTTAGTTATTCTCCAAAATGAGTAAACCACCAACATTTTTGCTCAGTTTTTTTCAGATTTAAAATATGGATAATGTTTCCCCCTCAAAATTAAAAAAAATTGCCGAAAAAAAGATTACTTGACACTCATAACACAGATTTAACCCTAAATAAATATATTCACATCCCTTTTCACCCAAAATCGCCACCTTAAAGCTTTTGTCTTCCATCTTTTTTTAATGGGAGAATGCAAATTTTTTAAGGTTATAAAATAACTCTTTAAGTAAGATAATACTTTTCTTATATATCTTAATTAATTTTAAAATGGTGAAAATAATTGGTAGAAGAATACGACTTCCTTGCTGCAAAACCACTCGTTGTTGATAACGGGACCGGTATCTCGAAAAATGGATTTGCAGGTGAAGACCAACCACGATCTGTCTTTCCAACGCTTATTGGCTATCCTAAATATACGTCAATCATGACTGACGTCGAACATTACACTCGTGAATATTATATCGGCGAAGAAGCCCTACAACTCAAAGGTGTCCTTAAACTCATGTTCCCGGTTGAACATGGTGTAATTGAAGACTGGATGGCAATGGAAAAGATTTGGCATTACACATTCTATACAGACCTACGTGTTGATCCTTCTGAACACCCAGTGCTTCTAACTGAAGCCCCATTAAACCCACGACCAAACCGTGAAAAAATGGCCGAAATTATGTTTGAAACCTTTAACGTGCCAGCACTATACGTAGCTATGCAGGCAGTACTCTCATTATATGCATCCGGTCGAACCACTGGTTGTGTTATTGATATCGGTGATGGTGTCTCACACGTTGTACCTATCTATGAAGGTTTCGCTCTATCACATGCAATCCAAAGACTCGACCTTGCAGGCCGTGATATTACAACATACCTACAAAGACTGCTCCGACAAAAAGGATTCTCATTCACAACATCCGCAGAAAAACAAATCGTACAAGACATTAAAGAAAAATTATGCTACATCGCTCTTGACCCTGAAAAAGAAATTATGCTCTCAAAGAAAGTCGCCGGTATGGAAAAAGTTTATATGATGCCAGATGGTGAAACAATTACTGTCTCAGTTGAACGATTCTTGGCCCCAGAATGCTTCTTCAACCCAAGTGTAATCGGAAAAGAGTTGGAACCTATGGACGATGTCATTTGTGGAGCAATAAAAGAATGTGATGTCGACCTAAGACGTGATCTATACGGAAACATTGTACTATCCGGTGGATCAACTATGTACCCTGGCCTAAAAGAAAGACTCACAAAAGAAATCAAAGAACAAATTCCGGAAACTGTAGATGTAAAAATTATTGCGCCCCCAGAAAGAATGTACTCTGTATGGATCGGTGGATCAATTTTGGCCTCTTTGAAAACTTTCCAGAGAATGTGGGTTACGCGAAGAGAATATAAGGAAATTGGTCCTAGCATTATTCACAGATGCTTCTAAAATTTTTTTTTTCTTTTGTTTCTTTTTTTAATCTTTTACTAGTTTCATTCATTAAAATCATCGTCGTGTCTTTGATAGATTTCCATTTCAAGTTTTTTTTGTCTTACTGCGTTTATAGCCTTGCGTATTTTTTCAAATCCTTCTTCTAGTGTAAATATCATTTTGAATGTGTTATATTTTTGGCTTTTGATGAGTTTCTGTGTTTCTACTTGATGTATTTTTGGGAATTTAGCAGCGATGTAGATACCAATGATAGCTATGCCAAGGAGTGGGTTTTTTTCGAATATAATGGCGGATAGGATTATTCCAATAATGATTGTGATTTTGTTTATTTTTTTTTCACCTGAAATTGATTTTGGGATACTAGACCAGCGAATTTTTGAAAAATCAAGTAGTATGCAAGTTTAGTATATAAATCCGGCTTATTTGAAGGATTTTTCACAAAATCACTTAGATTATCTAGGGTATTGATGAATTTTTGAAGGTTATGGAACCATTTGTAGTAGTAGCTGAGCGTTCTTTGATTTTTATATGTTGAATTGGTGATTTTAAGGGCTGGGTTGTATTTAAAATTGTGAAAATATTCAGCAACCATTTTAGGATCATAATCTGGGCTGAAAGGGTCGGAATTTTTTTGGTAATTTGGATCCGGCTTAAGGTTGTAGGGATTATCGGGCGGCGTATTTATTATAAAATCGAATTCAAAATTTTTTGTCGGATTTACACGGATACCGAAGATCCAATGGATTCTATTAATCCACGCTATTGTATCTCGATGGTTTTTATTAAGAACAGATGCAATTTGCCATTTTGCGATACTTTCAGGAATTCTCAGTTGTGTTAGGAACTCATCGAATCTTAGGTTTTTATCAATGTTGGCGAGGATGTGGGCATATAGATCTAAAAAGAAACTAGTTTGGGTAAGATTATCTGTGAACGGGCTTATTTTGCCGATATATTTAGTTTTTTCAGAATTTTTTAAGTCGTTTTTCATAACTAGTTCCTTAATTCTCATAGCTTTTGATGGTCTGGTTAAATCTGTATATGGTGTATAGACTGGAAAGTATCCTTTTTCAATCCAAGACAGTGTGCCGAAATTTTTATCATTCCTGTATGATATTTTCTTATAACCAAAGAGTTCTCCTGTGATAACGAAGTTATTTATGAATCCAATTGCATTGTCCAGAAAAGATTTTTTAAGTTTTCCGTTGGACAATCTAGATACTTCAAGATTTTTGGGTAATTTTCCTTTTTCCAAGGTTTCACCTGCTGCAAGGAATTTATAACCTGGTTTTAATTGAAAATCTGCGTTTTCATCATCCTTAACAATTGTACATCGAGCGGTGATGAAGTCGTGTTCGAAATCAGAAATATATTGATTTAACCAGTAAAATTTTCCTGTAGTTCTTATTTTAACAAGGTTATTTTCACCAAATTTTCCTAGAAAAGCTTTAGCGTGTTTCATTTTATTCAAAAATAATGATTTTCCATCATTGTTTTTCCAGATATTATAAACAATGTTCATGGCAAGGGGATTATAAACAGATTCACATTCATTTTGAGTATACCAAGTCAATTTTCTAACAAGTGAATCTTTATCACCACTTTGAATTGGATTTTGTATTAATTTCCACGGTGTGCTTAGAACTCTTAAAAGATTATCTGCCAGTGCAACCAACCCAAATGGAACTTGTGAGTCGGGGCTTTGGGTAATTTCATTTAAAGGTGTTTGTTTGTCTAAAAAATCGTAATTAGTACCTGAGGAATATAATTCTATCAATTTATTTAATGCCGGGTATAATACCGAATTGATTCCAAACATTTTTAATGATTTTTTAAGTTTGGGATTAGTATCTGAACTAGAACATCTGGAAATATATGCAATTATTTGAAGAATAGAAACAAAATAAATAGCAGTGTTGAGATCGCTTCTTGTTGTGAAAATGTTCCATAATTCGATTGCTTGGCCGTATTTGGATTTAAAATTATCTGCATTCAATGTCTTATTCCAGTTTGATAAGATATCTTTCAGAACTTGTCTGAGTGTAAATTTCCCTTTAATTTTAATAGTGGAAAAAGATTTATCGAGATGTTGAGGAAGTAGACATTTTAAAATTAAATCAGCATGAGCGGGGGAATATTCTTTATATATTGCAGAAACAATGTTGTGTAGCACTTTGTAATATTCATAAACAGTAATTCCCCCATCATTTTCCGTTTTATATAAATGATTTTCATTTATTTTTCCTTTTTCGTCTATAATTTCAAGTAACCAGTCCATTGCGTTCCAAATGCAATATTTTTGTCTTCCATAACCACCAAATGAGAGGGTAATCTTCATTCTATTAATACTTTCGATGGTAATTCTTAGTAGTGTTGATAATCTTTGAAACCAGTTAGCTTTATATAAATTATGAATGTTTTTATCGGGATGGAATTGAAAATTAGGTTCCATTGCCAAATTTAAATTTCCCGATAAAATTTGAATTTGAACTCTTAAATCCATTAAGAATTTATAAGGAATTGTGTTGTGTAATAAGGATTCTTGAGATTGAATCTCCGATGGAAATAATTTATATATCCCGGAACTAGTTGTCTTACTATTCTTTAAAACAGAGATAGGGAATTCAGGTGAAATTTTTGAAGGTTTTGATATCCCCACCATACCCGTTTTAGAACTAACTGATATCTTCCTATGATAGCTTTTATTTGATAAAATAAGATTTGCTTTAAATGGATTTTTAATTTTTTGATAATTTGAAATTAATCGTTTTTTAATTTGATAATCTATTGTATGATGCCAATTTTTTCCCTTTGGGAGATTAAAAGCAGTTTTGATTAAATTTCTCGGTGAACCTTTTACAAATATTGGCATATTATTATGTTTCGGGTTTTTTTGCTCTTTTTTCCTTCCAATCTCAGATGAAATCCGAGCCTCTTGATATTCTTTGCCCGTTTTAGTTTGAATTTCAGAATAACTACTATTTTTTAATTTTTGTTCTTTATCTTTTCCATTTTTATCGTTTTTTGAATTTGGTTTATTATGATTTATTGTAGTTTTGGTATTTCCAAATTTTCCCAATAGAAAATCATTTAGGTATAAGATTGAGAAATATTTATAATTTCCAAATTGTGTTGATGGATCTGCGGGATAGTTCCAGAAAAGAGTGTTTTTTCCCTTAACCTTTTCCCAACGGGCTAATTTACTTTCTAAATATCTGGATAGTTCATTTTTCATAAGGTTTTTATCGTAGGCCCCTTTTTCATTGTACAATAGTTTGTTTTTATTAGAGAAGAACTCATTTGGATTAAAAAGAAGGTGTATCTGCTTTGAATTTTGGGATATGCGCTGGAATATACCAAAAAATGCTACTTTTGCCCATAAATTATCATGACCTCCGTATTCATAAGTGTTTTGGAAATTGTTATCTTCCCATAGTTTTTTAGCTTCAGGGCATAAATACAATGAGTTTTCATCGTTAATATTTAAGCAATTCCAGTTTAAGCCGAAAGCGATGAATATTCTTTTAGCCATTTTTGCAGATGGTAAACCTAAGCGTTCTTCGTAGGAGCCATCAAAATTTAAATTTTTTAGCGAATAAACAAATTCTTTTAAGCCCTTATATTGGGGGATTATTCCTGCTGCGTATCTTTTTCCAGCTATTAATCTTGCTTGATAATAGAATTGAGCTACTTCATAATCGAATATGACTCCGAAGTTTCCCTCAGTTGCGGTTACTCCTTTACTGGAAATTTGTTTTAGAATTGCAGCGGGTAATCGATCAAAAATATGTGCGTTTCCACACATCATAACATCTCGATATAAATCTCTGTAAGACGTTCCAATAGGGATACCTCCATCATAATAACCGATAGTCCAGGTTCCATTATCGTTGAAATGTTTTGGTGGTAACAATTTATATAATTCAAGTTGGACTAACTTTCCTGTAGTTGTTGTATAGGGTGTTAGAGTGCCAAGTTTAAATTTTTTAAGTTGATTGGGCGCAATATCTTTATTAATAACTAGTGTTTCAGAAAATGGGTGATATTTTTCTCTGACTCCCAATGAATCGAAAATTTTCGCCATGAAATAATCAAATTTCTTGATACCGGCTCTTTCTTGAGAAATCGGCAACAATGCATCTTGACCAAATAGAAATCCGAGAAATAAAATTCCATCTAGATATACATCTTTTTTAAAATCTTTTCTTTCATTTTTATGGTTAATAATAATATCAAGTGCATCTCTGACAAATCTCATACCTGCGTCATTTTGGTAATTCAGAGAAGTATAATACCAAGTATCAAAAAGCATATTTTGAATTGCTTCAATTAACTTTCCAGTTTCATCTTTATATTTTGTTGTAATTCTAAACAGATGGCTCTCAGCGGGATGACCTTTTGTAGTAAATGAACCTTTAATACCGTTTTCATTAATAGTGAGAAATGAAAATGACATTAAAGACTTAGATTTCTTATATAAGTGGATTTTTGAGCGAGAATGAGCAAAATATTCTTCCAACCATAAATTTCCCGAAAAATCATATTTCGATAAATAGTTTTTTGAAAAGATGGGGCTTTCAATTAATCCAGATTGCTGAGTATTCCATAGATCTTGATTGAATTCAGTGAATTCTGATGTATCTCCTTGATAAATTAAATTGGTTGCTAGTTGCTTTAAATATTCGTAAATGAATAATTTATAAAATTGAATAGAAGTTGGTTTTGTATCAAACCTATGTCTAATATCATGAAGGTTTGCTGTCGAAAACAATGATATTTGGCTAAATAGTGGGGTAAATTCGCTAGGAATAAAATCAGATAGAAGTTTTAAAACAATATTATTCATTACATTAGCATCTGTTCCAATAGGTTCGTTTATGGGATTATGTGGAAAAAATCGATCTATATGAAGCAAATTTCCCATTTCTATGATGCTTTGAGCAAATCTAGTTACTTCAAATTTGGTGTTTGGATTGTTTAATAAATTATTTTGGTATCTAGATTCAATTTCCTTCCATTTATAAAAGAATTGGGTTTCTTCATAGGAATTCGTATAGGGAATATTTCTCCAATTTTTATTAAGCCAGTTAATAAGATCAAGATCCATCCCCTTTTTATTTAAAAGTTGAAAATTCATGACTTTTTCAAATAAGAAATCTCCAATATCTTTTCCTAAGAATTGTTCAACCTTTAGAATGGATGTAATTAGAACATCGACTTTTTGTTTTAAATTGAATTTTTCACCCCAAGAACAAATTTTTATTTTTCCCCAGGTTCTTAATGTTTGTAATGGTTTTTCATGGGAACCCACTAATTTTTGAATCAGGACGAACGATTGTATAATGCTTATAAAATAATCAGCTATCATGTCTGATTGAAGTTCGTAATCAATTACAGGATCTAAATCAGAAACTTTATACCCTATATAGAGCCAATCAAGATTTGTCTCAATATATATTGATGGATGAGAAGATTTTGAAGATAATCCAGTTTTAAGAAAAAATAATAAAAATCTGGGATCAATCAATCTTTTAGATTCAATACAATTAAGAGGCATATCATCTGGAATTTTGTCCTTTAGTCCTAATTTGGAATATAATTCATGAGTGTTAGTAGCAATATGTCTCAATTTATCTGAAAAATTAACTTTGATAAATATTTGAGAATTAAATTTGTCTTGAAGTAAGGTTTGGAAGATTTTTATAGTTGATAACATAGATTTTGTTTTAACATCTCCAATCAAATTATTAAATGGCTTAGAGAAAGTGTTTTCCATTACAGAATTTAATTTTTCTTCACTTAATGAAGTAGGGAGATTATTTCCAGTTTTGAACATTTCTCTTAGATTATCTCTTGTGAATTTTGAAATATATTTTTCGTTTTCTTCTTGAGATGACATTGTTTCTAATAATTTTTTAATTCCAAATCCAGAATCTAAAATAGGATCAAACTTAGTAATTTCTCTTTTTTTTCTAGTTTTTGTCTGTTCTAAAATATTATCAAAATTATAATTAATATTATTATAATACATCGCTTCCGAATTAATTGCTGGAATATCTACATTTATTATTTCATTAATATTTCTAGCCTCATTTCTTTTTTCTGTATTTTTCCTTATATTTTCAGATATTACACTTGTTTTAATATTATCATATGATTCATCTTTATCATATGATTTATCTTTTTCATTTGATTTTTCCTTTACTTTAGTTTTATCTTCTACCTTTTCTTTAGTTTTGTTTTTATCCTTTACCTTTTGCTTAGTTTTCTCTTTTACTTTTTCTTTAGTTTTAGTTTTATCCTTTATTTTTTCTTTTATTTTGGCTTTCTCTTTTATAAATTCTTTTGGTTTAATTTTCTCTTTTACTTCTTCTTTTGTTTTAGTTTTATCCTTATCTTTTACTTTTTCTTTTGTTTTAGTTTTATCCTTATCTTTTACTTTTTCTTTAGTTTTAGTTTTATCCTTATCTTTTACTTTTTCTTTTGTTTTAGTTTTATCCTCTATTTTTTCTTTAGTTTCGGCTTTATCGGAATTTTTAACCCCTTTAGGTGTTGGAAACGCTTTATCAAATGCTTTTTTAATCTTATTATCAATTTTATTTATCCCTTTCTGTTTTTCATCAATTGATTTGTCAATAATCCCATTAGTTTTCTTCTCAACTTCATTATGGGCCTTCATTAATTCATCTACGTAATGGCTATATGCTTCTTGTTGAATCTGGTCATATTGTCTATTGGCGAA
>JAUWOE010000049.1 GCA_030612265.1 Promethearchaeum sp. | reverse complement strand
GTATAAATCCCATATGATTTTTTCAACTTCTCCTTCTTTTTTTAAATCAATTCCCCGAATAATATGAGTGATTCCTAACAAATGATCATCCAATCCCCACGACCACTCTAATACTGGCCATAAACGAACTTTAGTCCCAATCCTTGGATGCGGTGCATCAGAAATTCGCATAATAATATGATCACGAAGAGCGGGATCCTTTTGGTCCATTCCAGTTTTCAAGCGAACAACCGCTTCGCCTTCTCCAATTTTGCCTTCAACCATTTTATCATATAATTCTTGGTGATATTCTCTTTCTTTATTTCTGCAAGGGCATTCAATTCCGGGTCTTTTATATTTATCACGGAATAATTTAGCTTCACAAGTACAAACATAGGCATGACCTTCATCAATCATGTGTTTAGCTTCATCCTGATAAATTTGAACCCGATCACTTTTATAATGAGTTTCATGGTATTTCACGCCCAACCAATCAAGACCTTCAGGGATTAAATCATAAGCTTCCGGGATTACATATTTCGCGGTTAGTTCATTCATTTTTAACTTTGTAGTGCCTATTGTATCATCAAATACTAAAAGTAACTTTCCATCATATTTTTTCACATATTCATCATTTAACACAACCATTCTGGCGTTTCCAATGTGAAGAGCCCCTGAAGGATAGGGCGCAAGTCGCATAACTACTTTTTTTGGTAAAGCTCCTGGTAATTCTGGTAATATTTTCTTTTCTGGGCCAATTTTTTCTTTTTTATCAAGAGCATGAGCGTCTAATTTTAGTACCTTTTGTTTTTGTTCAGTAATCGATAGAGAATTAACTTTAGATATAATTTGGGCAACTCTTGGTTTTAATTCATTTCCCTTTTGCCGTAATTCAGGGCGATCTCTCATCAATTTGCCCATTATGGCTTTCGGATTTGCTTTACCATTAAATTTTACCGCATTTTTCAATCCTTCTATCCAAATTATTTTATCGATTTCATCCATCTTTGAACAATCCTCAATATAATTGTAGAAAAACAATTAAAAGAAAAAAATTTTTCTCTTATGATTTTTCATATATTTTTATATGCCCGAAAGCGATGAGAAAGAAAATAATGAAAAAAATGAATTATCAACAAGGATAAATTTAGAAAATGATATATTTTATTGCCCAATTTGTAAACAAGCAAATCAAAAATCTCAAGAAACTTCCTACTGTGTACATTGTGGACATGAATTCCTTGTAGATAGAAATATTCAATTGATACCGAAAAAATCATCTAAGAAAAAAAAAAAAGGTTGGAAATTATTAACTGGATTAACCATATCTTTTGGAACTTATCTTATTATGGCAGTATCAACCATCATCATTATGTTTCTTCTTATGTTTACAAAAATCAATACTAATTCAATTCTTTTTAATTTTTTAATATCTATTTCTTCGCTCCTATTCCTTATAATTCCGATTATGTGGATTCAGAGATATTATCCAGGAATTTTAACTATAAAACAAAGGTTAAGTGAATTAGGAATCCCTTTGGAAAGGTATTCTCGAAAGGAATTAATTCGAGAGATGCTTTTGGGATTTTTAATGGGTTTGTTGTCTTTTTTTCTTGTAATATTGCTTCAACTCCTTTCTTACTATTTGATTATATTAATTTTCAAGGTGGATATATATATTTATTTGGACTCTATTCAATTTGAAGATTTTTTGATAATAATCCCAACTAACATTTACGATTTAATCCTGTTCATATTAATGATGAGTTTTCTTATAGGAGTACCAGAAGAAATAATGTTTCGTGGATTTGTTCAAAGGAGCTTTGAGAATTCTTTATCAAAACCTGCTGCGCTTATATTAACTGCAGTATATTTCTCACTCTTTCATATATTTATTTATATATTGCAGCCCATAATTTTCATCTTTTTGGTTGTACCGTTTATTGGGTTATCAATTCTCTTGGGACTTATCCGAAATTGGCGTGGAGATATAATTGCAAGTATAGTTACACATTTTGTGTATAATTCAACGCAAACAATACTCATATTTTTAATTTTACAATCGATTTAATGAAGGAATTAATATGAACTTCCTAGATAATTTCAAAGAAAAAGCAAAAAAACTTGAAAAAACAATTGGGATTGGCTTATCCAAAGATTTTACTATTAATAATAACATCATTCAAATGGCAGAAAAAATCGTAAATTCATCAAAAAATAAAATTATGCTTGTTGGAGAGCACGATATTATTGAATCTTTAAAAAATAAGCCGCCTAAATTAGATTCAAAATTAAAATTCATAGTAGATTCCGATCCAGCAAAATATTTAGCACGAAAATTATTTGAGCAACAATCTTTAGATGCAATTATTCGTGGAGGCTTAAGTTCGTCTGAATTCATTAAAGAAATAAAGAAAATTGGTAATTATAAGTATACAAATCGTTTAGCTCTATTAGAAACTGAGAATAGAAAGCAATTCTTTTTTGCAGGAGTGGGAATAGATGAAATTAATAATTTTGACCAAAAATTGGAAATTATGCAAAATTCAATAGCTTTTTTAAAAAAAATCGGAATAAAACCAAAAATTGGGATTTTATCTGGGGGCCGCAATAACGATTTAGGGCGGGATCCTTGGATTGATGAAAATATAAAGAGTACACTTAGATTAGAAGAAAAATTAATAGAATTATATCCCAATGTTAGTATAAAACATTATCAAATCCTAATTGAAAAAGCTATTGCTGATGATGTGAATTTGATTCTTGCTCCTGAAGGAATTGCTGGAAATTTAATTTATAGAACTCTTGTACATTTAGGTGGTGGGAGATCTTATGGAGCTATTTATCTAAAATCATATAATAACAATAGAATAATAATTGATTGCTCAAGAATTGCACCAAAATTTGAAATTGAAGGCGCATTTTATTTCGCTCTTGGTGTTCAATCCGAATAATTTAAAACAATATAAAATCTGATAATGTTATGGATACTAAAAAGAAGCAAATTTTAAAATATAAATTAAAATTGATTGTAAATCAGCATCGAATTGGAACTAAACCATATATTTTGAATACTTTAGGAAACATATGTCAAGGATTTTTATCCGAACTAAAAGATGTTCCAAAAAATGAGAAAATCAGTTTTTTGATCGTACCTAATTCAAAAGATGATGAAAGAGTTAAAATTGTTAGTCCTTCGAAAACAGTTCCAATCCAAACTTATGTTCAGGAATTAATCATGAAAACTCTTTTGGGATTTGTTTCAACTTTACAAGGCATTCCCGAAAATTTAGAAAATTCAGAAATCGAAATTATAATTGAAAATAAATGAGCACACTTCCACATTCAGAACATAAATCTTCAAATATGAAGAGATATCTTTTAAAAATATGGTATATCGGCAGTAATTTTGCTGGTTCTCAAAGACAGCCTGATAAGAGGACTGTAGAAGGTGAATTACTTAAAGCTTTAAAAAAAACAAAATATATTTCGAATGCCCAGTTTAATAATTTTAAAGCAGCTGCACGTACGGATGCAGGAGTTCATGCTAAGGAAACGGCATTCTGTTTTAATTCTGAAGAAAAAATATATATTCAACAAATCGAATCTTTTTTACCCAACGATTTAGGTATTATTGGATTTCACGAGGTCGATTTAGATTTTCATCCTCGCTGGGAAGTCGAAATGAAAGAGTATAAATGCGTTTATGTGTTAAAGGAAGAAGAATATCCATCAATGAATTTAATGAATGAAGCCTTGAAATTTTATGAGGGAAATCATGACTTCCGATTATTTTCAAAAACCGATCCTTCTAAAAAGAATAAATTAACCAAACTTACTGTAAATAGAGCAAGTGTGACTAATTTTAATGATGATAAACGCATTTTAATCTTTTCTTTTCAAAGTAAATCTTTCTTATGGCAACAAATTAGACGAACTATAGCTTTCATATTAAAAATTGGAAAAGGTGAAGCAAATATTGATGATCTTCTGAAAAAACTAGATCCACAATATTTCAATGATCCATCGATAAAAAGAGATAAGCCAATTGAACCGGGGGGTTTAATTCTTTGGAATTTAAAATTTCCAGGAACCAATAAATTCAATTTTGAGAAAAAAAGCTTGAAAAAACAGCAAGAATTCATTAAAGAATTTGAAAGAAAAATAAATCAACAGAGAAATTCATTTTTATTATTTATTGAAAAAAATATAAACGATGAAGCATGAGTAAGAATTTAGCAGATATTTTAGTTGGAGTACCATTTTTAGATGAATTGCCCGAATCTGCTAAAAGATCTCATAATATTATTTCCAACTCAAGCATTCCAATTCAAAATATTGAGGAAATTGCAATATATATTTGGAATCAGATGAATAAGGTAAATATGGTTTCTATTTTTACTGGTTTTTACTGTAATAACGGTTTTGAAACTGACGGTCCCCTTGGAGCTTTAATTCTGGCAGAATTCTTCATAAAAGCCCAGATTCCAGTTCAAATATGCTGTGAAAAAAAACTCTTGGAAATCATGAGATCAATCGCAAGTGAACTTTCATTATCTGAATTGATCTCATTTACTCCGTTTAAAAATATTAAAAATACAAAGAATTCAATGTTATTTACAATTGAAAGACCTGGAGAAAATAGGATAGGAATTTGTCATACTATGGATGGACACAAGATATCGCATTCAATCCTTCCAGTAGAGTCAGAAATCCAAAAAAATCCACCAAATGCATGGATCGCAATTGGTGATGGAGGAAATGAATTAGGAACAGGTTATTACCGAAAAATTATAGAAGAAGTAATTCCATATGGAAAAAAATGTAATTGTGGTTGTGAAGGAGGAATTGCAGCCTATAAAGAAGCTGATCGATGTATTTTATCAACAACCTCAAACTTTGGGGCGATTTCACTTTCTTTGCAATTAGCTATACAGAAAAAAATCAAATGGAACGTTCCTGCAGATAAAGTAACGCAAATTATAAGGATCCTTAATAAACATGGAATAAAAGATGGAGTGAATGGAGAAGAAGGCACCGTTGATGGAATTTCTATTGAATTAAGGAAAAAAATGTACGATTTGTTGAAGCTTTTATTTTAAATCTTCCAAATTTGAATCCATAATCGCCATTTTCCCAATCAATGCATTTAGTTGAATCTCTTCGGTTGCGCCTTGGGATAATCGATATTCAAACTCCGCTAAAATTTTTATTATATCCATCTTAGTTCTCTCGTCAACATCCAAATTAAATGTCTCTTGATGCATTTGTCTCACAATATTACGACCAGATAATCCATATAAATTGAAAAAATCATCCAACTTTCTTTTTGCAACCATAAACTGTTGAGCTAACGCTGCTTTCATTAAAATTCGTATTTCTTGGGGATTGATTTTTCCTGTAATTTGATAAACAATTTCTTCGGTAACAACATCACCTATTGATGAGCATGCTTGTAAGTAATTTATCGCTCTTCTGAGATCTCCATTAGAAACATAAATTAAGGCGTCCATGCCATCTGGTCGAATTTGCAAACCTTCGTTTTTCACAACACGATTAATCCTACCAATAATTTCTTTTTCTGAAAGTGGTGAAAAACGAAACATAGAAGTTCTTGATTGAATCGGAAGGATTATTTTATTGGAGTAATTACAAATCAGAATAAATCTACAATTAGCAGTATATTTTTCCATTGTTCTCCGCAATGCTTGTTGCGCTGCTGCAGTAGTACTATCAGCTTCATCCAAAATTAAAATTTTAAATGGAACCCCTTCAGGTGGTTTAGATTTTGCAAAATCTTTAACATCGGTCCTAATTACATCAATCCCACGAGCATCACTAGCATTTAGTTCTAAATAGCTTATATTTCGTTTCATTTTACCCTTAAACATATCTCGGACTAAAGCAAGTGCGCATGTTGTTTTGCCCGTTCCAGCAGGCCCTGCGAACATCAAATGAGGCATAGAACTATCGTTTACAAACACCTTTAACCGCTTTAATATTTCAGTTTGACCTACTACGTTAACAAGATGTTTGGGGCGATATTTTTCTACCCAAGGTTGCTGATTCGACATAATAATAATAATAAAAATAATAAAAATAATAAAAATATGTTTATTAAGGCGATTTTTTAGAATAATTAAAAAAGATTAATCAGATCTAAAAATAGCTGTTGAACTTTTGGATAACTTTGTTTTATATATTGATTTTGTTTGGAAAGTACAATTGATGTTACTTTGTTAAATGCTGCTTGAGTTGATAATAATCTGATTTCAATGTATTTTTTATGAAGATGAATTTTGGCTTTTGGATCATCACTCATTGGTTTAATCTCTTCATTCAAACGATTAATAATGTCAAGAATTTCCTCCAATTTACGTGCAGGTTCATATGATTTCTCCATAAATTTGGTTAACCTCTGAAGGATAATTGAATAAAATTCAAAATAAGAATTGACATCTTTGAATTCTATTCTAAATTTTGAACGTTTGAAGAGTGTAGCAATCATCTGCCAGTAAAAAGGGTATTTCAATGCGTAGGGATATAAAACCTGGTTTATTTTCAGAGATAAGAGACCATTTTGTATTCTATAATCTTTTACTTTGCCTTGTTGTAGTTTTAATAGGTCCTCCTTAATTTTAGCAGGTTCTTTGTTTGGATCTAATGACATAAGATCAATTCGAGGAAAAAATTTTACAAGAGATCGACTTAAGTTTTTCTGGGGAAAAGAATGACAAGGAACAACAGGAGTACCCAGTTTATTATAGAAATATGTTAGTAATTGGGGGCATGGAATAAGAAATTCATATTTTTTAGTTCCATAGATAAAAGGAACACGGAGCTGCCGTTTATTGAAATAATCTTGCATGATAAAAACGCAGCGATTATTTTTCAAATGGTTTTCTATTTCGTCTCTTAAAATTTCAAAGTTTCCTGTAACAGGAATAAATAAATTATCGCATCTTTCCAACCAAGGCTGGAACAAAAATTCGTTTTCTTTTGAAGCGATAACAACAACTCCATTCTTTTGAATTTTATTATGAATTTTAACTTTAGTATGGACAAGAGCTGAAATTGGATGATATATTTCCCCCATATGTATAAAAGGAATTAAAACACCTTTCTTTTCTTGAAGTGCTTCTTCAATTTCATTGTATCCTTCCATTTTTACATATTTATTTATGCTTTGGAATGTATGATTTGGTGTAAAAAAAGTGACGTCCAGAAACAAATCTCCCATGTACGATATAAGTTCCAATGCCCAGCGTTTTATATTTATTGTTTGAAGGAATTCTCTAGGATATAGAAAATTCCAAGCTTTTTTCACTAATGGCATTGCTTTATTTAGAATAAAAGGTCCTACAATTACCGTTATGAATCTAAAGGGAAGAAATGATTTATTCGCAAAATGACGAAATTTACCAGATGTCTGGATGTAATGAGCAAAACGGAAAAGCGGATTGTAATCTATAAAGTTCTTGTGGATTTTCATTTTTGTATTCTTATCCAAAGTTCTTGTTATATTCTCAACGACCAATTTTACCCCTCTTACTAAAAGTTCTTCTTATATATTTTTTTTAATATAAAAAAAAATAAAAAGCCTATGGTTTAAAATATAATGAAGATGGTAAATTTGTCAGATCTATATAGATTTCTGATTCTGATTCTAAAAAAGAAATATTTTAATCCTTTACGAGAAATCCTCGCGCAATTTCAATCATTCCGAGATTTAGGCATACTTGGCCCATTATTTCTAAAAATATACCAATATTTCCAGGTATCAAATTACCAACTAAGAATAAAGTAATTCCCAGTATAATAAATACCATTCCGATCGAAAATAATTTCAACTGTTTTTTGACTTTTTCGGCTTCAGCTTGCTTAACCAACTGAATGAACTTAAATAACACGTAAAATACTATTACTAACCGATATATTGTAACATAAGCTAATAAGATTATATCTGTGTGTGTATTCACTTCTCCCTGTGCATATTTAACCATGTCTAAGGTTGGAATTGCAATTGCATATCCTATAGTTGAAGTTAAAAATAAAACAAATGTTATTAATAGATATTTTGGTTTCATAGCAATAACTTCTGAATATTGAAGAATAAATTCAGTCATGAGTAAACATGCTAAACTAAAATTTAGAAGGATGTTGGTTGTCACCATTATAGCTAAGGTCAAATCCTTATCCCAAGTAATTAAATGGTATGCAGTAAAACCAGAGAAACCCAGTGCAGCAAACAAGAAAAACATGGCGAAAAATCGATTCAACCAATAATCAGGATTTTTTTTTATTTCTACAATTGCACTGATTAAACCAACAATTACGGTGAGAATTGCCAAAATGATCTTGACATCACTTAAAGTAAAAGGTGCCATACTTATTCAATTAGAATTTTCAATAAATAAATCTTTTCAAAGTTTTTCAAACTATTATTAAGAAGAACATATAGGAAAAAAAATAGTACTAACTAATTATTCAGTAATTGAACTAACTTCACTAGTGTCCGTATTGATTAAAACACATTCAAGCCGACCTTCTTGACATGTACCAGAATTAGCATATATTTTACCATCAATTTCTTCATATTTAGGCACATGACAATGGCTACAGATGACGATATTATATCCACTTTGAAACTTCTGTATTGCATAATCTCTAACCTTATTTTGTAAGTCTTGGTTCCAAAATTTCTTCTTTGCAAAAAAATTATCGAGTCCTGGAATTATTTTTTCAATTCCACCTAAAATCCAGGAGAAAAACCGGGAAATAGAAGATTTCATACATTTATCTACTTCAAAACCATGAGTAATAAGTCCAAATTTATTATTTGTTGTTGTGAATTCAAAATTCATTTTTCCACTTTTTTTATAATCGTGATTTCCAATCAAAATTTCTACTCTGTTATCGTTTTCTAAAAAATTAAGCATTTTTGGATGAGCAATCTTGATTTTCTTCATCTTAACTTGCCATAGTTCATATATATCACCATTAGCAATTATTTTTCCCGGATTAAATTTATTTATGAAGGCAATCAATTTATCTTCTCGCTCCGATGTGATCCCGAAATTACCAAAATCATCAGTACCAGTTCCATCGGCGAGATGTAAATCAGAAATGACCAAAATTAAATTTTCATTTGTAGGATTCGACATTTTCTTATTAAAAATGTAAGATTCTGGACTTAAATATATTTCGTCCATTGTTTAATAAATTAAAAAAAAAGGATTTTGTGTTATTTTGTACTATTCGGTTAACATTCGCCTTAATACCTTACCTACAAAGGATTTCGGGAGTTCTTCACGGAATTCAATTTCCCAAGGGACAGCATATTCTTCAAGATGTTGTTTACAAAGTTCAAGCAATTCCTCCTTAGTGAGTTTGGTTCCGGGGCGCGGTACTACAAAAGCTTTTATTTTTTGATTGCTTTCTTCTCCTTCTCCAGATGAACCAATTTGGATTCCCACAACGGCCGCTTCCAAGACATTACTATTTTCGTATAGTACTTCTTCAACATCCCTCGGATAAACACTATATTCTCCAGCCATTATTGTATCGCGCTTTCTGCTGATAATTTTGAAAAACCCATCGGGGTCCATAATGGCTACATCTCCGGTAAATAACCATCCATCCTTTATGACATCTTTTGTTTCAATAGTGCCATCAGGACGCCAATATCCCTTCATAACTTGAGGTCCTTTAACAACCAACTCACCAATTTGACCCGCAGGGAGATCAGAACCATTAATTAAATCAACGATTTTAGCATCGGTATTTGGAATAGGGACACCGATAGAGCCAACTTTTCTTTCTCCTACAAGGGGATTAATATGGGTAACTGGTCCAGCCTCAGTTAAACCATATCCTTCAACTAATTGCCCTTTAGTTAGTTTTTCAAATGTTTCCTGAACTTCAACAGGAAGAGGGGCTGCACCGCTAACACATGCTTTAATAGTAGATAGCCCGTATGATCGTGCATTAGGTGTGCTATTTATTGCCATATAAATCGAAGGAACTCCAGGAAAAACTGTTGGTTCATATTTTTTAATATGATTTAGGACTTGTTCCATTTCAAAAACAGGTAATAATACGATTTTTGCCCCTAGCGCTATCGCGATATTCATTGCGATGGTCATTCCATAAGAATGAGTAAGAGGAATTACAGCTAAAAAGGTTTCTTTTCCCCATAGTAACTTCGGAATCCAATGTCGGGTTTGTATTGTGTTAGCAACTAAATTTTTGTGAGATAGACAAACCCCTTTAGGAATGTCGGTAGTTCCACTTGTGAATAAAATAGCCGCAAGATCATCACTTGAAACTTTTATATCAAGAGGTTCATCAGTAACATCCTTGATCAATTTACTCATCATGTAAGGTCCATCTTCATTTTTTTGAGGAGCACCCATTTTAAAACCTGCGGCTTCCCAACGTGCAACTAGTTGTTTGTAAACGCGACTCGAAACCACTTTTCTGAGTTCAGTAACAATTACCTTCAAAGGAATTTTTTGCTGGATAATTTTTGCCAACCCATAAAATTCTTGTAAAGTAATAAGCACTTTTGCTTGTGTTTGCATAATTTGTTTCAGAATTGCGGGACCATCCGCGTCAGGGTTTGAGAGCACAACAACTCCGCCAATTTTAAGCGTAGCATAATATGCAATTATCATCTGTGGAGTGTTTGGTAATATTATCATCACACGATCTCCTTTTTTAACGCCTAATCCATGTAAAGCATGAGCAAATTGATTTACAAACTTGTTTAATTGTGAATAAGTTAACTTTGACCCATAAAATATTGTAGCGGTTCTATTTGGTATCCAATTAGCTGCAGTTTCTAAAAATCTAAATAGAGGTTGATCTGGTATCGGTACAGTCAGAGGAGTATAATCACCATAACTTTTTAACCAAGGTCGAAAATCTAATGGAGATATAGCACTTCCTTCTTCTCTCCATGAAAGACGTTGTCCTCCTTCGATAAATCTTTCGATTGCCCGATTAACTGCTTTATGTCGTTCTAATTGGACTTTATGTTTAGAAGCTCCTACGTCATAAATTTGAGCTCCTGGTACCGAATTTGCCAAATCTTCAAAAACCCAACGTGGGAAGTATTTATCCCGGGCACCCATAATGACCAGAGATGTTGTCGAAATGTTTTTTATTAAATCCCATCCCTTCCAGCTTTTCATATTATTTGCCATCATTCTTTTTAGAACATGAACATCCGCATTCCATTTTGGACGCCATTTCCACCATGGTTTAAACATCCAGGTAGGAACCTTTTCAACTATTTTTGAAGCTTTATTTAGGGGGTATTCTCCACCAGTAGAAAGGAGAACTAATTTCTCTAATTGTTCGGGATGAGCATTAGCGTATTCAACACAAATTGATCCACCGAATGAATGACCAATTAAAATAAATTTTTCCGGAAGTTTCAAAGCTTGAGAAATTGTATAGATATCTTCAACCAGTTCTTGCATTGTGTATTCTGTGTATGGCGCGTCGCTTTGTCCGTGCCCACGAAGGTCAGGAATCACAACATGGAATTCTCGTGCAAAGTAATTGATCTGGTATTCCCAGGTTTCGGCACAACCTGCAAAGCCATGGATGAAAACGATTGTTTTTTCTGCTTTTTCAGGTAAAATATCAATTACACTTAAATTTGCATTAGTTAAATTTGGTATTGGGACTTCTTTCCTATAAAGGCTAAAATCCAGTTGAATATCTCTGTGACCAAGCCCACGTAGTTGTTTTTTCATTTTATTCTTCCTAAAAAGTAGTTCGTTATTGAAGTTTAAAAATATTCATATTTTTAACTAAAAGAAATTTTAAAACTTTTTTAGGTATTGTATTCCTTTTGAGACTATACTTCTATAAATAATGGATTATTAATGGAAAAATGAAATATCTCTTCATAAGCGCACATCCCGATGACCTAGAATTCAGTGCTGCTAATTTAATACGATATCTAACTTATAATAAGCATGATGTTGGGATTTTATGTTTAACTAAGGGAGAATTTGGAACATATGATGCTGAACAAGTAGGGATACGTTTAGCAGAAGTTAGGGTAAAAGAACTTCAAAAAGCAGCCAAAATAAATGGAGTTAAGCCAGAGAACATTCATTTTGCAGATATTATTGATGGATTTCTAAAGTTTACAAGGAGTAATATCAAAATTGTGAAAGATTGGCTAAATCAAATCCAACCAGACATAATTTTTGCCCCAGAAGCGTATTATGCCTATTACTGGCAACAAGATCATATCAATTGCGGGCGATTATCACATTATATTTACTCATCATATCAACACGAATTAGTTAATCCCATAAAATCGTTATATTTCTATGCTACGCTCAAACCGAACTTCTTTTGGCCATTTGAGGATATTACCATGGGCAAAGCTTCACTTTATCAACATAAAAGCCAATTGTATTTTCTAAAGTGGATAATGGCATTCTATTCAATTGAGAAGTTCAATTTTCATAGAAAGAAAGTCGGAAAATGGAATTTTATTGAGCCATATCGCCGGATCTCAAAAAAAAAAAACGGGTTAAAACCAAATATATTTATTCAAGCATTATTGGGTATAATCTCTCATCTTCCATTTTTCAATCCAACAGGAGCTAGATATCATGTTTCTAAAGGAAATACCTCTTTTGCTTTCAGAGTTCGTAAATTACGCAACATATATTACCCAAAGAAACGTAAATATACATGAGTATATATGATTATCTATTATCCAATAGAATGATTAGAATAATTAAGAAAAAAAATATTTTATGTTTTTAATCCTCGATTAATACGGCGTTTTTGTTTTAAATAAGGAGATCTGGATAGAACATAAAAACGAGCAATCGGTTGGAATAATCGGCCCCAAAATCTTCGACCTTTCACCTTTTCTTTAACTTGACGATAGTAATCCTTCAAAGTTAATCGTTGAAAATTCAATATTTTTTGACTTTTCTCGATTGTTAGATATCCGCAATGGAAATTTCCTGTTGCAAACGCATCTTTTGGTAACTTAATTTCACCAACCCCAAAAAGACCAAGCATCCTTGTTAAATATTCCCGATAAGTTGTGCGACATTTCTCTCCACCTCCAATATGTAAAGTTTCACCCCATATATCTTTGTTTTCTACAGCATTAGCCAATGCCAAACCAACATCCTTCGTATCGCAAATTTCTAAGCAGGTGTCTAATGGAACGTCGTACATGATTGGATCTAATTGCAATTTATCTAAAGAAGTTATGTAGGATAATCGAAATATTGCAAACTCTATCGAAGACTTTCGAATCAGGCTTTCACATTTGATTTTTTGCTCAGCATAATGATCTCCTTTACTCGGTGTTAAAGGATCGCTAAGTGTAATGAATGGATTTTGTAATCTATCACCATAAACTGATATAGATGATGTAAATACCAATTTTGGTTTTTTTTGCTGTTTTTCGATAGCTTTTATTATGTTGAGAGTTCCGCCTACATTGACAGATTCAGCAAATTCTGGGAGTTTATCCGCTAATGGAGGAATTATCCCTGCCACATGTAAAACAACAGCCATATTTTCTATTGCTTGTTCTACAGCCTTATTATCCCTGATATCACCCCACACGATTTCGATGTTTGGATTTGAAAATTTTTTTGCTAAATGAGAATTTTTCTTGTTGAAAACTTCGAATATTCTAATTAAATAACCTTTTTTAAGAAGTTCTTCAATTGTGGATAATCCAACATTTCCAAAGGCGCCGGTTAATAGAACTTTTATCATTTAAATCTCCATTTTAATATTATTGTTTTAATATGTAAAAAAAATTTTCACATATTCCTCTACATATAGTATATGTAGCCTACATAAAAATATTTGCAAAGTCGCTTTAACGGGCATTTATTCAAATATTTCTCTAGTTAGTTCAATATATAGAGAAAAAAATATTTTCAAAAAGAGTTCTGAATCAGGATAATTTATATTATTTAAAAGAACGAAGAAAAAAAAATAGAAATTACTATATGTATGTTTTATTTAGCTTTTTTTAAAAAAGGTTTTTTATCTGAGCGAAGGTGAGATTCTCGATCTACTTTAGACGGTTCAGTAAGGCGTGCAAAAGAAGATTTCGAGATTTCTTCTAATTCCTTTTTGATAATATTTTGTTTCTCTAGGTTTTTTTTCCCCTTATCAAACTTGTTTTTCGTGGGTTTAGATTTAATTTCCGGAACTTTCTTTTTTTCCTCTACTTTTTTCTTCTCAACTTTTTTTTCCTTTTTTACCACTTTTTTTTTTGATATTTTTTCTGACATAATAATCAATTTTAAATTTTAATATTAAAGTGTATCGATATTTACAAATTTTGATGCATTTAATTCACATTTTTTAATTATGGTACTTCCAAAGTTATATCAAATTTGCTTAAATATTCCTTTATTTCCCCCATTTCCAGCCGCTTTATATAACGTTCTATTGGATCATCCATGTTACTGAATTTTTCTAATAGAATTCCAAACTCTTTACGTTTTTCATCTATATTAGCTGTGAATTTATTTGTTTTTGACATTTTAATTCCCCAATTATCTTATTAATTACTGCATATCTTAATAATGAAATTACCTCAATTTTTTCATCAAACAAATTTAAAAAACATAAATATTAAAGCTAAATGGAAGTCTAAGTCAGAGAATTTTAGTAATCAAAAATTCAAAAAAAATTTTAGATATAAAATGAATCTGTGGATGGTTTCACGGATTTTAAAAGAGAACTAAATAATTTTTCATCGGTTTTGTTCATTTCTTCATTAATTTTTAAAGATTCGGCATCAAGGTTAAATTCAGATGAGCTAAGAATGCTATAATAATTCTCTATTGTATGAATTGATGGTGTGTATTTAGAGAAATGAACAAATATTATTGGTTTCATATCATTTAATTAAAGTTATTTTAAGTTCAAAAAAAATTAGAAGGCCATTTGTTGTCAATGATATAAGAATAACATTTATTATCAAAAAAAAGAAAAATTACTGATTAAAATTCTGTATTAATCTTAAAATTAAAATTAATAAGGAGAAACTGAATATTCCAATTAAGAATAATACCGGCCGTCCTTTTTCACGCTCAGGAATTTCTTTTCTAACAATAGTGAAAAGTTTTACCCCTGATATAAATGAGAATAGAATATAAACTAAATTTAATGGGATTACTATTACTATGCTTAATATAATACCTAATAATGTTACACAAAACAACGAGAGAGCACTTATTCGTTTTTTAATTTGTGTTTCATATTCTATAATTGTTGATTCGCTTTTAATTTCAGGAAACATATAGTATATTCGTGATCTATGTGTAATTAACGACATGAAGAGTATAAAGAAGCAGAAAAATATACCGGATAAGAGATCGTCAAGTATAACGTTGTACATTATAATTCCAATGAAAAAATTAATGAAAAATTGAATGATATATCGAAGTTGGCGTAGATTGTGGTTAATATGTTTGTGAATTTTCAATTTATTTGAAGATATTTGATTTTTTATATCGATTCCTTGTGAATTTAAACTTTTAACTACATTAGCAATTTCTTTTATAGCTTCAGAATCCAAAGTTTCTTGTTGGATCTCTAAACTAATAAGATTGGTAAGTTTTAAGTTTACACCTTCTAAATTTTGTTCCATCAAACTCAATTCTTGAATTTTCTGGACGGTATTTTTCTCAACCCTTTGTAAAATCATTTTTTCTGAAACTAGAGAAAAAGCAAAACCAAAAACAACAAAAATATATTCAAAGGATTGTAGATGAAAAGGATATTCAGGGAGGCGATTTGATGTTGCGGGGAGCATTACTATAAAGAAATACGTGAAAGAAACTCCCGCAATTATAGAAGAATGAAGATGAAGGTGTAAAAACTCATCTAAATAGGTTAGATAAATTAGAATTGCAGTAAAAATACTTATCAACAATGAAACGACTAAATCATTCATATTACTTTGTTAAATCAAAAATTTATAATATTTTTTTAAAGCAATATTTATCTCATAAAATTCAATAAATACATTAATGGCATTTGAAATTGAGAAATTACTTGATAACCCTTCAATCAATTCAATTATTTTTTATCCCCGCAGATCTCCAAAACCTTCAAACGAGGGTGAAAAATATAAAATTCTGGAATTTGAAATTACCAAAGGAGTAAAAATTGGAGGATTTTTTCATTTTAGGTCATATGAAAATCCTTCTGTTCTTTTCTTTCATGGAAATGGTGAGATTGCTCAAGATTATTCATATTTTATCGATAAATTCTTAGATTGTGGGATGAATATCGCGATTATGGATTATAGAGGGTACGGTTTCTCCTCGGGGACTCCAACATTTAAGAATATAATTCAGGATGCTATGCCAATCTATAATTCCTTTCTCAAATGGATTACTGAAAATGGTTTTTCACAATCAATTTTTCTTTATGCGCGCTCGCTTGGAAGCATTCCTATAGCTGAAATTGCATCACACAATCCTTCAAATGTAAAGGGAATAATTTTTGAAAGTTCGATTTGTGATACTTATAAAATTATGCGGTCTCTTTTTATGATTAATGTTCCCGGATTTACTAAAAATTCCATTAAACCATGGTCAAATATAACAAAAATCGCTAAGATAAGAAAACCCGTGTTAATCATTCATGGAAAAAGAGATAGTATTGTTCCTTTCGATCATGGAAAGTTGATTTTTGATATAATTCCAAAGGATGTCGAAAAAAAATTTGTTCCAATCGATAACGCTGGACATAATGATATTCAACTTTACGAGGATATTTATTACCCCTCGATCAAAAATTTTATTCAAAAGTTCAGTTAAAGAATTTTAAGAGTGGAATGCTTGCATCCGATATAATAAAGAAGGTAAAAAATTAAAAAGAACTATTAAAACGTGTAGGACCATTTATTATTTAGGTTTAAATCCCATTTTTTTGTAAAACACGGGAATGTTATCCGGATTAAACGGCGGGTGTTTTTGGAGAACCTCGTCCGATAAATCCATCGGAAGGGGCCATGTGTTAGACTTTTTTTCGGATACTGTATCGTGGATGGTATTGGCATAGCAGTTACACCCTGGACCTCTAAAAGACATAGTCATTTTTTTCCAGATTGATGAAACAGGTTGTTCTTTCACATTCCCTATATTTAACATCGTGAAATCGCATGGTGAAGCATTTCCTTGAGAGTCTATGAACAGGTAATTGTAACCCGCCCCACATCCGTAATATTTTCTGCTTTCAAAGAAATCATACGCAAACACATTGGGATATCCCTTCGTTTTTTTGGCTTTTTTCTGAAATTCAAAAATTGTTTCAATATTTTCTTTGTTCAATTTTTCTTCAGGTCTGGAAGTGAGCTTACCAGAGAGAATTGGAGAAGTTAGCCGCATATCATTAACTCCAAGATCAGCAAAAAAATCTAAAGTCTTAAAGAAATCTTTTTTATCATCGACCAGGCTTTTTGTGGGCACAAAAGACACAGCCACATAGAAACCTTCACTCTTAAACATCTCAATCGCTTTTAGAGTTCCCTCAAAAATCCCTTTTACTCCCCTGCCTTTGTCGTGCACTTCGGCGGTATAATGGTCCAAACTCAATACAGGAATGACCAGCCCTGCTTTTTTTAGCGCCCTCACACGTTCTATAGTCAATTTATATCCGGTAGTAAACATAATAGGCATTGACCGAGAATCTATCGATGCGATAATTTCTTCAAGGTCATCCCGAAGAAGGGGTTCTCCTCCCGTTAAGCCGATAACGCTGGCCCCCAAATCTTGCACCTCGGAGATACTTTGCTTTAGCTGTCCCAAGCTCATGCCATCCTTTTTGTCTCTATCCGAGAACGAACAATGCCAACAATTGCAGATGCACCGTGAGGTTACAGCAAAATTGCATACTACCGGAGAGGGGGTTCCAAGGGCGGTCGACACAGCACTAGTTAAGAATCGTTCATGGGCCAGGGATGGAAAATACGGAGTAAAGGTATTGGAAAAGATTTTTCCATCCAAATTGGTTAATTTACTTTCCTTCGAGACATAATTCATACCCAATTTTTGTTTTAGGGTTAAAGTTTTCATCGCTTCGTTCTTCATCATTTTTAATGATACTGCGAGAGCTCTTAATCCGTAAAGCTGTTTTCCATTGATTTTTCCCATGCTTATATCATCTTAAATTTGTTTCTTGAATAATTTAAATCTGTCTCTTGA
>JAUWOE010000010.1 GCA_030612265.1 Promethearchaeum sp. | reverse complement strand
AATGGTTTATTTTCAAAATATAAAACCATCCCAATTATTTATCCTAATGTGCAAAGAAATATTCAAGTTGATGGCCTAATACTTTATTTCCCATATAAAAGCTCCAGATTATATTTGGAATACGATGGACTTGACCTAAATGAAACCATTCTCAATGGTAATTATGAAGGTTTCAGATTCGATTTAATAATTCCAGCAGTATATAATGAGATAACAGGCGGTACATTTACTCAAATTGATATAACATTTGATTTTGAATTAGAAACTGAGAATGAGACTATAAACGACTCGTTTGTATATAGTATAGATTCAAAAAGGATAGTTGATGCTCTACAAAAAGATCCTATGCAATTTGCATGGAGTGGCATGCTTGTATCAGTCTTACCCATTGATATTTCTTTTGCTGAAATGGCATTTTTCAACACTGAAGCTTCATCAGCAGCTATTACAAGAATAAAAATTTCAGGTGTTGATAATAACATTCATCCGAATTTTGATTTTAGCGATCCCACATATTCATATCAAGCACTCGGTTCTGCAGGAATTTATCTTTTAGATATAATTAACAATTGTACTTTATTGAATGAGATTAATTCAAAAGGAAATCCGATTACCTATGATCTTGAAGGTCGAATAAGAACGTCAATATTAAAGGATTTTTCGGTATCTAATAATAACAATTTCCGAATTCTTCCTACCGATGTCTCACTATCAATTCCTGACCCTGTTATTGAAAGCATTTATTATGGAGAAAATCTAACCATATCGGGAATTTCAATGAATTCTCCTTTCATGGATGATATAAGTTCTATACCAACCGATTTTCTGTCTCTTTCAGTGTTAAATACTTCTTCAATGGAATATATTACTGTTGGAACTCCTTTAAACTTGGGTGTTAGTAGTACAATGGGATTCTCAATTAGATTTTATCCTGGAAATTATACTCGTTTAACCCTTAATTATTCGGGAAATGCATTATTTGCTCCAACATCTATAGAGATTTCGCCTCTCTTTGAAATAAAGAAAAAAAATGTTATTTTAGATATTGGAACCCAAGAAATTGGTGATATACTCGATTATCATATTCCTAGAAACTCAACAAATATATTAATTGGATTGATATTAACTGAGGACAGACTTCCATTAATGGAAAATTTTCCAGAACAACAAGAAATCACCTTCTATGATTATATCGAAAATAGCTATGTTCCTTCAATGACCAAAAATCTCTCGGCAAATGCGATAATAATAAGTATGGATTGGGGCGGAACTTTCTATCCAATTGATTACACTTTCCTTCAATACGGAGAATTTTTCAGCTTTGATATAAGTACTTGTGCGGATGGTAACCTAAATCGAATGCCCGGAGAATACATCCTAGCAATCGAATATATTGGAACTAAAAATTACTACGGATATACACGCTACTTCACCGTTAATATCGATCCAACAGAAGTGGGAATAGAGATTAGAGAAAGTATTACAGAATTATGGGAGACGAATTCAACCCTTTTTATTTCTGAATTAACTTACACTGATTCCAAAGATTTTGAAGTACGAGTTGAGGATCTTTATGAGCGAAATCAACAAGATGGCCGTTATGAATACTTAACAAATATCCCTGTGTGGCTAGAAATCGGGTTCCTACCCAATTCACCTTATATGGATCAAATGACAGAAGATTTCACAGATTGTTGGGGAGAATATTTGGTACTTCAAAATGAAAATTCACCAGATAATCTAATGCTTCGGTATTACGAGCAAGATTTGGGAGAAATGCCTATTTTATATCCGTACTTTGATTTAAGTTCCGATTCTTTCAAAACTTTTGCACCATTATATTATCAAATGGGTATAACCGATTCGGATGGTATTGCCAAATTCTCGGTTCATGGGAATACAACCATCAATATTGCACAAGATTATGTAGAAAAACTCCATTACTCGGTCGAATCTCTCGATTCCGTTACCCTTTATATTAGGGCATTCTACGATAACCAATTCGATGCTTCCCTAATGCAGATTCCTGAATATACTTATTTAGGTGAAACATACGAGGTAGATCTTTACAATAATGCACCGTGGATTTATGATTCATCTGATGATCTGGTTGAAATTACAAACAATCCATTCTATAGAAATAACATTTATGCTGATCCTTATCATAAAAGCGGTTGGGTTGAAGGAAAAGTTTTCATAAATCCCGAGGACACCATGATCCTAGCCTCCAGACATGATATTTATGAGCCAAATTTCATGGTGCATGCTATGATCGTTGAAGCAAATGTTGAAAATGATGTTTTGGTTCCAGAATATTTCGATGAATCCAATTTCATCCATAATTACGGAATTAATTACAACGGCCACATGGATAAATTTGCTGTTGAACTTAATATCTATAACCGTGAAAACACTACACAGATTATTGATGGTGCATATAATGAAGGAGAATATAATCCTTATATTTTATGGGTTGATGATGATTCTTTGGTTACCTTCCCATGCAATGATTATATTTTCGGTCCACAAATGGATCGTCTGGTTCCTGGATCTTATAATTTGCATTTTCTAACCGCACTCTCTGATTCAGTTTATTATAAAGAGCCGACAGATGCTTATGCTGAACTGAAATTGATTGGACCGGCTTCCCAAAGGTTGGATGCGCCCTCCCACTTGTATTCTTTCTATGAATTTATAACCTATGATCCTTCATCATATGTTATTTGGTCTGATAGCACAGGTGGAGAAAATTATGCGGAATATGATTCGAATTATCCTGTTCTCAATGGCACAATTGAATTTTCAGCATCAAGATTCCTAAACGGATCTGTAAACACCTTCGAATCATATAATTCGTCCGAGACAATCATCGTTGATATTATGATTAACGACCTAAAATATGATTCATTTTATATTGAAAATGTTTCTGCTTGGGACGGTCCATTTGAATTTTCATATCCATTGAAATTTATGCATGACCAGAGCTTAAATCTTACTTTGGAAACAAGATTTGAATACGATCCTGAAGCAAATATTAATTTCACCAAATACGAGGATTTATATGAAGCAAATGAATCTAATTTTGATCCCGAAGCAAACGCTACTAATTGGGATTATTGGGATGAATTCATTCAACCTTATATAGACACAGCTTGGGATCAATATGCCCCTTATGCAGACTATAAAATGGCAATCTGGGATCTTAAAATTGTGCAGAGCAATCTTTATCATGATGGCCAAACTTGGGTTTTCCAGAACGAATTAGATACGGGAACCGATAGAGTTGCGCCTTATCAATATATGGATAACGATCTCTCTGAACATTGGACTCAGTTAAACGGTAGTGTGCAAGAGAGTGTTGATTTCTTAAACGTGACTATAGGTGAAGATGATACAGACAGTTTTATCGAAACACAATTTAATAGTTCTGAAATTGTTATTCAGTTTGATAATTCATCGATTACCAATTGGACATCTCCTGAAAACCAGTTTAATGTCACTTACGATTTCCGAGATTTATTCACAGTAGAATTATTGCATTGGAACACCACGGATGTATCCGTTGATTATCAGATGTATTCGGGCTTTCAACTGGATAATTATTATGCAAATGATGAGAAATATAATCACTCGGTTAGGACGGCTTTCCTTCATAGAACTTATAAAGAACCTATGGACGGAACTTATTTTGGTTTATACAATCAAGAATCCGCTGCATTTTACGCAGAAAGTTTCTATATGCCTTGGATGGGAGAGATCGATTATCAGGTGTTAATTCCTAAATTTGATCATTTGAATTATAATAATTTAGAGGTTCAAATAGAATTTTATTTGGAAGAAGAAAATAATGAAGAAAATAATCATTACAACCAAACAACAATAATAAACACTTCCGATACATCCCTTAATAACCCTATATATCCCGATGATTTATGGAAGGATCTCAGCATTAAAATTCCAGACCAATTCCACAGCAGAATGGTTAACATGTATGTAAACGTTTCCATTCTAAATTCATCGGAATCTGAAATAATACCAGTATATCTAATTGGTGGTTATATCATGGGGCAAGAAAATATCATTTCCATTAGCACCGCATACCCCGAAAAACTTCGACATCGCATGTTTTCAACCAATTATTTGTATTACTTCATGGAATATGCACAAGATATCGGGCTTACACAGTGTCATAATGTTTCGAGTGCGGGAAATGTGGATGTTAACATAAATGATGCGCATTTTGAAATTCTAGAATATAATGGATCTGCTTACGGTGTTAAAGATATTAGGGATATAATGAATGTTAGAAATGAGCGGAGTTGGACTGAAACTGGATTTGACGACCAGACAGGAGAATGGGATTGGCCCGCATTTACTGAAGAGAATGTTTTTGATTGGTTTACATATTATAATCCGACACAAGACAAACGACTGCCAAGTCTGAATACATTTGTGGAATTTTACGATGAGAACACAACAGTAGATCGATGGAACAGTTCCATTCAGAGTTATTCTCCAGAAAATATCACCACCCTAAAATCGGCTATTAATCTTAAATTTAATGAATCAGTTTTAGATGAAATAGAGGATCCCGAGATCTATAGCGGATTTGTATCTATTTCGGATTGTTATTTTGATTATTCAGATTTCTATCATATCCGAGAACAATCTGCAGCAACCCGAAAACTAACAGTATTTGTATATCCTGCATTTTGGAATCAAACAATTCAAAGAACGGGAATTCAAAGTTCTGCATCAGGATCCCCCCGAAATGGAATTACAACGCATATAGTTAATTCATCTGTATACGTCAATAGTTCAATAAAAAGCAATTATACTGAATATGCCGCTTTGAATTATCATTTGGATCCGAGTTCGGATGATATAGTTGTAAATCAATGGTCGGAAAGATTTATTGAACAAGGAGTCGAGACATACACGCCCACAATCACTCACGATATAGATCAATCATGGTATATTACAGATTTGGATGAGATATGGACAGGCAAATATCAAAAACCCGGTATATATCAAGAATATGATTTTTGTAACTATTATGAAGATTATACGTATGAACCTTACGACGATTTGTATATTGTCGATTATAGACCAGATATGAGTATAGATCAAATTGAATTCGATGTTAGTGGTCAGTCCGTATCAGTTTCTAATGTTGATACAGTAACTATTAATTATAGATTTGGAGTACTGCTTGACGGTTCAGTAGAATGGCAAGGATATGAGCTATCTCTCTTGATAGATGATGGGGGAACTTCCGGTTGGTCGGGTACTGTCATTGATGAAGTTATAGATTGGACATGGTGGGGTGATATGGATGAAACATTTGTTGAGGGGCAATATACTCTCACAGATGAAGATATGGATTTACTTTATCAAGAAAATGGACAATATACAGGATTAAAAATCAGTTTTATGGCAAGAACCATCGATACCATTTTGATAAATGAATTATGGGTATATATTGATTATATTGAAGTAGTTCTTAGCAATGCCCCCACACGACTTTTCTGGGATGATTGGAATTCATTAACTTACAAAGATCTCTTCACCATGACTCATTACAATTACGAAGTATGTTTTGATGTGGATGGTCATAGTTATTTTGTTGATGATGAAAGGGAATTATTTACGGGAATTGCAGGATACGGGGCCAATGAATTCTTTATGACTGAGATATCCAATTGGAAGCGAACATATTGGGAAGGTTGGTTTGGTGACCCTCCCATCTACTGGGATGATTTAAAAGAATATCCAAAAACATTGGGAAATTTCATCGAACAAGATGTAGTTGTTCTTGATTTTGATAATGACCCTATATACAACATTTACGAGCAACCAATTCACCGAGTCCCATCCCAATATGATTATATTAAAATCCCAATTTACTTATCAGATGCCCCAAATATAACTGCGTTATATATAAGAATAAATTATGGTGACGGCACGCATGATGACATTGATATCATGCTAAAAGATGAATTATCAGAAATCGGATTTTATTATAATGAAATTGATCATTTCATCAATGGAAAAAGGATTGAAAATATAAAATTTGATTTCAGGTTCAATGAAAGTGCATCCGCAGAAATTGTATCCACGTTTGCTCTGGGAGGAATTGCTCTATTCACGCCCGATTCTGCTGGAATTTTAACTGTAGGAACAAATAATACAGACTATATGTATCCTATACTTCCTGCCGTATTTTCGGATGTTACAATCCCAAACACTAAGGAAATAGAGTTAAGATTCGATACAGAATCGGAAATCATTGAAGACCTAACTATTGAAGGTACCCATGAAGAGGATCTTTATTTATATTCTTGCTCTTTGGTTGAATTATACAAAAGTGAAAATTACACAAGCTCCGATTTGGATTACTATTACGAGTTCGACGAGTATCATAGAAATCTTAACCGAAGAATGACTGATTGGTACAGCCCCAGCGAAATCGAGAATGAATGGGAAGAGCTGTATGAGGGAAATATCTTTAGCGAAAATTTGACGTGGATCCACCAATACTCCCTTGATTTTAATGGTGACGCCAATTACGACCTTATCATAGAAGAATTCGACGGTGAAGGTAAGGGTGATTTCGATAATAACATTCAAGATTACATCAGAATGGATTTTGGGGCCGATGGTTATTGGGATTATCAAATATTTATCGATATTCAAGATTTGATAATTCAAGGAACCGAACCCGAACTACACGGAATGGATACAAATATTTATGGTGGAGAGGAAGGGAACTATTTCGTATTTAATATAAAAAGGGAACTTATTGAAACCTCATACGATACCAACGGTGATGGGATGTTCGATTATAAAGGTGAACTCTTCTACACTTGGCAGTCCTTTGCTATACCCGAATACCGCCAATGGGAGATCATTGATAGAAAATTGGTGCATTGGAACGATATTTTATGGAATCCTGGAGTTCAAGGCATAAAATACAGCGTCGATGCTGATGGGGACGGATATTTTGAGGAGGTTATAGAGCGAACAGATAGGTGGGAAAATTCCGATTGGGTATTGGATGACATGAATCCCAATTACATTTTTGAAACCTATGATTATAAGGGGGCAGATTTCGAAGAACATGATAACATGCTTATCGAAAATACCAGCTTCTATCTGTGTGGCCCAGATATATTCCTACTGGATGAAAATGGTTTTATACAATTCGATAACAGTGGAAATCCCGTATATAACCGAACCAAAATAACAGGGGAATTTATCTTCGAATACGATGTAAAAGTTCCGATAGATCCAAGATACAATGCTACGGATGCTTTGGAATTATCACTATCTAATGAAGAGTTACCGGAACTATTATGCGATGAACACGGTGTACTCGCTTGGTATGATAGTAATTCCGACGGAAAGATGGATATCGCCTTTGTTTTTACAGAAAAATCATGGGTGGAAGATCAAATGGCTATTGGCATTTATCACTGTCGAAGTGGATACGAACGGGTTCAAACAAACACCAACTTATATAGAATGTCTGGGGATCAGTTCTTCCCGCTTCATTGGTTGAGTTTCGCTTATAATTATACTGATCTCATGGGTGTTGCTTGGACAGATTCTAAAGACCAATACTTCGATCAAGTAGAACATATTTTTACACCGGGTCAAGGTAATAGCTTTTCCGCAACATTTTGGGTGGATACCATTGCTCAAGCAATAATTATGGGCGGTAGTGCCATGATAAGTTCGGCTATTTTCGGTGGAAGTCTTTTCGGAGGACCAGCGGGTGGAATTACTGCAGGGGTTATCTCTTTTGTCGGAGTTATGGCAGCGAATATGTATTATCAATACTGGATACGTCCCGATTTAATCAGTGCGATGAGCGAGTGTGGAATATGGGGAATGGAGAAGGAAATCCCCTTATGGAATGCCGATCCCGAAGATTACGACCCATGGGAAGCTTTGAAAGGCTCTTTTACCGATTTTAATTCCCATGATGATGTTAGGTATGTTGATCAAGGTATAATCTTTCAAGATAAAAATATCTGGTATTCAGATACAAGATGGAAAGAAGAAGATGAGTCGCTACAGCATTATATAATTGAATTCGATATCCCGATATACGGAACACCAGGCAATCCCACTTTATCAGTTTTAGAATGGGTTGTTAAATGGTACGATGTTTATCGCATAGAAAATAATATAGATGATTATATTCCTGATATCAAAAATTTCGATAAATGGGAATTATATGATGAAACTATAGAATTATTAGAAGAAGCTTATGATAATGATTATGATTCGTTAAGAAGATCATACACAGCTTGTTCGGGTACTGATAATGATTTATCATGGATTGCTGATGCAGGTGAATCAATTTTTAATAGTCTCGTTGAACCACTTCCTCCCGATTATTCCGGGGAACTCGCCCGAAGCGTTTACGAACAATTTTGGCTGAGTCAAATGAGTATCATTGATGGAAATTTGACTTCTACAGACCAATACCGTTCCACCCAGTTTTCGCTTGATTCGGCGGGTAGACCATTTTTGATACCGACCTATAATTCAGGTAAAAACTTATCCGATCCCATCCAAAAGGAGATTGATTTTCTCGAGATGGCATTCCTTTCGTGTTATTGGAAGGAATTCAATGCATTCAGATCCGCAGATCCCGCAATACTCGCCACTCAGCTGGGACTTAGTGCTTTCCAAGTTTTGATCGGTGTTCTGGCTTCAAATCTGGGAACTGCAATGGTAAAGCCCACAGCATATTTGCAGAATTATCAAGGATCAGCAGGTGCGGTAAAATGGGTTAAAGATTTGGTTAAAGAAATGTGGGAAGAGACACTTCTCGAAGAAGCGATATCGTGGGGCGCATATCAGATTGGTTTCTCCAAAGGATTTGCCGATTTATTAGGGGAATCCATCGGTATGGGTAAAGAAACAATTGTAAATATCAATAAAATCAGCACGTATAGCACAAGCAATTTTCTGAACGTCTACGAACAATTAACAGGTTATCAATACCCAACGACCTATACATTTGAACAACAAGGAGTTCTGATTGAATACAACGCTAAAATATCGAAAACCGAGGTAATGGCTGAAATCGCCAATATTTTATGTCAAGCCAAAGGTGCGCACATCACACAAAAACTCAAAGGAAACACGAAACTTATCAACTCACTTGAGCATGTTATCAATACGCAAATGGGATCCAATATCGATCTTAAACACACAGTCGACATCCTTTCAAACCTACCAATGAAAGAATTCCACCCCGAACGATCCGGGGCTAGCGATATGAAATTTAAACAGAAATTTACAGATAGATTGTTTTCGAGCATAACAAGGAGTGGTGGAATAAATGCTTTCCTTAATAGCATGGAAATGCTGGAGGAGTTTAATTGCCTCGATGCCCAAGGGAAAGTGATCAACTATGTCAAACTCGTATCCATAACAAAGGGGGGCGCTACCAGGACGTACTACCCGAAGGATTTCAACAACCCTAATTCGGTAAATCAACATATAATAGAATATAAAGATGGGCATATTGAAATTAAGGCCACACCAGATTCCTTAACGACAGCGGAAGTTTTTTCGGAAAGTGTTAGCGCGATTGCTATTGATCCAGTTGTATCAAACCATTATGTCGATAAACTTTTAAACCTTTTTAAAAGAACCGATTTAATCTGCCTTATGCAAGAATTTTCGAACTTAGATGGTGAATTCTATTTTCTAAAGAAACATAGAATCCATAATGATCCAATAGAGTCACAAAAATTCTTAACAGAATCCATACAAGGAACCGCTTTAATGACTAAATTTGCTCTCGAACATTATAGTGATATAAGAAATGCACATCAGAATTTTAAGGATGCAAGTAAAAGAAAACTCTCAGGTGAAAATAGATTGAACCTTCTCCTTGCCGGAACAAGAAGTTTGAAGAACTTATTTCCAACGCACGAAATATATGGGAATATCATGGAACAAGTCTTTCTTGGTTCTCTTCGTTTTAATGATAAAGTTATCACAAATAAGAATCAAGAGAATAATATCCGACAATTTATCTTGGAATTATATCGCGACAATTTAAATGCAGAACAAATGCTCATTGAAATCCAAGAAAAATTAATAGAAATTAACCCAGCACAACAAGAAATTATTGAAAGAATGTGCGATCCGACATCCTTGACATTGTTTGACTCCATCATTGGAATACCAGCGCAAATAAATGACTGGTTTAAAACATTTTTGATGATTGGTGAATTTGCTCAAACGATACATGATCTTATTAATCAAATCGGCCTTGAAGATTCATACCTTGTAGGTGAGATCGAATGCGAAATTTTTCTTTATGCGCTCAACTTCTTCCCAACGGGCTTCGACCCCAAAGATGGACAGATTTTTGAATTAGAATCTTTAACAGATGAAGACGGTTTAATGGACCCTGACATTGGTGATTTCCTCAAAACACTCGGGATGACAATTAAGCAATTCATCGCTACTGCCCATCTTAATGCACTTTTCGCTCAATCCTTCGATATGTTCATTGGACAGCAAGATCAAATTAATGACATCGATGCTGCAAATTCATTCCTGAATCTTTTCCTACAAGATCAATATTCTGCTATTGATTCATCTTCGGATGGTTATGCTGGGCGGGAATTCATCAATCACATTCTCACACAATCTAACGCTGCTGATATGCTTCATTCCATAGTTCATGTAAACAATGATCTTTTAATTAAAGAAGAAGTTAGGATGGACATGTTAATGAGATATCACGAAAGGCTTAGAATCGACGCTGAATTGCTTGCAGCGTTGTCTCAACCGGAAGTTGTAATGCTTACCCGCAAAATCATCGAAGATCAAAAAATCGATATCCTTAAATACAATCCCGCAACGAGTCAATATGAAATAATAGAGAAAGGATTATGGGGACATGGTGAATTAGAGTTCGCAATGAACCTACTCTTACTCTCTGAGGAAACAATTGGCGGAACCACATACGCAAAAGTTGATCGTAATAGCAGATATTGTGGGACGTTAACCGATGAGGATACCAGAATATATTTGGGATACACAAGCATTAAAAAAAGATACGCCCTCAGGTTCGTAGACAGCTATGGACTTCATTTATTTCACCAAAATACACGTGAACATTGGACGCCCAATCAAGAACACAATATCGCCTTTGATCAAATACTTCAAACTTCATATTTAATTCTGAACGGAGGCGGTCGCAGAAAACTAGATGGTGCATCAATGGTTGAAATATTGGATTATACTCGCACTTCATATTTAACCGAAAAGGATGTCAAAGCGGGAGTTGCGTATAACATTCTTGGTATCGCAGTAGAACATGTATGTAAGGACTCTGATTTAGCGATAATTAGAGAAAGAGACAGAATCATTGGGAAATATACACCACTCACCAGTAAAACCCAGAATGAAATCTTGAAGGCATACATGAAAGGAAATTTCGAGATTAATGTAGAAGGGGTATCAAAGACCAGCGGGCAACTCTCGAAAAAGCAAGCGATCCAATATATGTTAAATGCTGAGAGTTTTATTGAAGAAGCATCCGAATTATTCGGTGTATCTGAATCTGAAATAAGTGCCCATATTAAAAACATTCAACGCGCCTACGGTTGGAACCCAACGGAACAATCGTGGACCGAACCTAATATCGTAACCACAAATCCCGCGGAATTCGTTGCCGACACACAAGGATACTGGTATTACTACGAAAACGCCTATGAACTCGACTTACAATTATATGATATCGTGAACCACTGCATAATCCCTGGGTTGGTTGAAAACAAAATGTATCACTACATGATGATCGGTAGGACATCTACAGCAGGGCAATCCGGATATTCTATGACAGTAATTGTAGATGGGACACCTACGCAGGTATTTTTCTTTTATTCTGACCAATTTCAATCCGAATACGGTACAACTTTCGTGCAAGGGGATATCAACCAAGAATACGTCCCATAAAACCCATAAATCACTATTTTTTTTCTTTTTTCATTTTTTTTTGTTTATAATTTTTTTTTACTTTCAACTACCTAAGGTAAAAACATCCGATTAACCAGATCATAGAATATTCGCCGACAATTATCCAATCCGTTAAATTTATTAATATAAAACCTATCTAATATATATAAAACCGAAAATAAATGCATCGTGAATTAAAAAATGACAAATCCAAAAAAGAATCAAGAACTCGTCGATTACCACGGTACCTCAATTATTAAGAGCAACGCCGAAGTGCTCATCGAACTTGAAAAACTAGTCGGAAAAAGAAATAATTATAGCATCATTGATCACAAAATCACTGGATTGGATATTAAAGGACAATTCGACAATAATCTTTTCAGGACAGACAAACTGCCCGAAAATATCGGAAATCTCTCCCAACTCACAAGATTAAACATCAGACACCAGAATATAACCGCACTTCCATCATCCTTCATCAAACTCATTAAGCTTGTTCGACTTTCTATATCATTCACTAAAATTGAATTCATCGATCTCCCTTTTCAAAACTTTACTAAACTCGAAATTTTAAATCTTCAATGCAATAAACTTACCGAGGTCCCAAAGAACATCGAAAAAATCCCAAAACTTAAAGAATTAAGAATGGGGGAAAATCCAATTCAAATTGTGCCGAAACGACTCGGAAAACTAACTTCGCTTGAAGAAATCAGTATCCAATTCTGCAACATTTCAACACTACCAAAAACCTTCAAAAATCTCTTGAACCTTAAGAAGTTATATATATTTAAGAATAAAATTGAAACTATCCCCGATTTTATTTCTAAACTCCCTCATCTTCAAAACCTCTCGCTTTTTGGAAATCCCCTCCGCTCACTCTCCAATATACCTAAAAATTTGCTCACAAAATTCATAGAAAAAAATAGAGGAGACCCATCTGACTTATACCTATCTCTAAAAGGTTCAACACTCTTTAAAAACAACGACATCGACAATCTCTTCCTTTACTATCAAAAATCCCCTCATCAACTTGCACAACAATACGCCAAAAACCCAGGTTCCCTAACTGCTGAAGAAAAGGAAAGACTCGCTTGGGAGGGAGGTGTTCAAGAACAACAAATGCTCAAATCGAAAATTCCCCTCGCTACCAAAGATCCCATTATTAGCCAAATCTCCAAAAAGATCGAGGATAAAAAAAAATCAAGAAATCTTTGCACCCAATTCCAAAACATATCTATCCTAAAAAGTCATGCTGAAATTATCCGAAAACTCGAAGAAAAACTTTGCAAATCCTTCTCGCTACAAGCAGGGATCACTAATAGTATAAAAATCTCTCATGGCCAAATCACACAACTTCAATTAACAGCCCTCCCTATCCCTGAAGATCTCGGCATTCTTACATCACTGGCAGTCCTATCAATCTCCAATTATACATCTAAATATGCTAAATCTATTAACATGAAAATTCCGCAATCCATCGTCAAACTCACCCAACTTAAAGAGCTTTACCTCGAATATCTCCCAGAATCCGAAATCCAAAAAATTTCCTTCGAAAAATTTCCGAAACTCCAATCTCTTGTCATTAAAGATTGTGACCTCACAGAATTTCCCCCGATTATTCAATATCTCAAAAAAATCAAAAAACTTTGCATTATCGAAGATGAATTAAATTCTGAGATTTCAATCGTTCCTAAATGGCTCGGAAATCTCACTAATCTCGAAATTTTGGATTTAACTGGCTGTAAAATCGAAAAATTACCCGAATCATTTTCCAAACTTAATAAACTCCGCTCACTCGATATAAGTTATACTCAAATTCAAACCCTTACCAAATTACCTCCATTAATTCAATCATTTAAAATGCTCAACACACCTCTAAGAAGCTTTTCCAACATCCCGAAACATCTATTCGAGCAAGTAATATATGATATGTTAAAAAATGGTGAAGGAGGCTGGCTTGATTCAAAAGGATCTGATCTTTTTCATAATTTCCATCACGGAAACCTTGTGGAACTTTTTGATTATTACAAAAAACCAGTCTACCAACTCGCACAGCAATACGCGGACAGCCCAAAATCCCTAACCGAGGACGAACGCAGGAGACTTGGATGGGAGGCGGGGCATCGTGAACGAGAACAGCTCGAACTAAATTTACCACCCGACGATCCGATTCTTGCTGAAATAAATAAAAGGCTTTCCGTGCTTCTCAAAAACGGGCTTAAAATCATGAAATAAGTATGTGAGAAAAAATGACAATAGGAATCCCGAAAACCCCGATAAAACCGAAAAATGAACATCAACGTCGAAATAAAAATCCCTTTAAAGATATTTGCTTGAATGAACCCGATTTTAAACTTTTCAAAAGCCGCGAAAAGGCCCATCATGGGAGAATCCAAGCGTTAAAAAAAGAACTTCAAACATTTTCCAAGATATCCGAAAAAACACTAAGCAAGCGCTTTACAATTTGATTATTATGGATGTTTTTATCTTGCTCTCAATCAAACCTAAATTTGTCAAAGAAATATTACTGCGCCGAAAAAGATACGAATTCCGAAAACAAATCTATAAAAAAAATAACACCGAAAACACCACCACCATTTTTATTTATTCCTCACACCCCGAAAAAAAAATCGTAGCCAAATTTCAACACGGCAAAATCATCAAAAACAACCCAAAAGAACTCTGGAAACAGTGTAAAGACCATGCAGGAATTTCGGAAACAGAATTTTTCGCATACTTTAAAGATAAATCTATCGGTTATGCCATAGAAATCCAAAATTTAACCCAATTTGAACCACCAATTGATCCCAAGACCCTTGATCCCAACTTCCGCGCCCCCCAGTCCTTTTGCTATCTTTCAGAACCGTTTCAACAACAAAATTAAAAAATTGTCAATCTCTACACCGTTATTACAAAAAAAAACCAAAAAAAACCAACTATTGAAAATAATAAAAAAATATTGAAGATGATGAAAATGATGAAGATGATGAAAATGAAGATGAGAAATTGTGCTTGACCGCAAACTATACCGAATCATAATTAACACATTGGGGCTGAAATTCTTTGATTATTATCCCGATGACTTTTCTAAGCGAATTATCGTTCAAAAAACACTCTACCTTCTCACTCACGGAAAGACAAATCCCAAAATTTCAAAAAAAACTCTGCCATACAAGTGGAACTTCTATCTACATGGGCCATACTCTTCCGAAATCGCCCATATGATATTCTACATGAATGATTATTCAACATTATTAGCAGATGAAACAAACGGAACAGATAAAACTCAAAATATTCTGAATATTCTGGATCCTATTGAAAACGAAGCGATTAACCATTTTAAAGCATTTTATGAAAAAATTTCCGATTCAAATTATCACCATCAACTTTCTCATGAAGAACTATATGAAATGCTCGCAACAATAACATACATAGCCAACCAACTCGAAGACAATAAATATAAATCGAAAATCGAACAAAAATTTGCCTTGTTTAAACCAGAACTCAGAGAGAAAATTAATTCGAAGGATTTTGATGCAATCCTAAGCACAATGTGCTCGTTCGGATATATATAATTCCAATTGAAAATTTTAATAAAAAATAAAAATAAAAATGGATATTGAGAAAATTGATGAAACCTAAAAATAAAAATAAAAAAACAAAAACTCAAACTACTATCTCATTCTTAAAAGAAACCAAAAATGGTAAATACGCCCCCATTGAGAAAATCCCGACCCAATTAATTCGATTTGAAGATGAATCCGCCGAAATTGAAACCGATGAATTATACTACCACGTCCTAGACTAAACATATGAAAAAAAGGATGGATGATTGTTGAATGAAATATAAAAAGAAAGTTCATATCCCTACGAAAAATAGAAGAAAAAAAACCATTAATCAAAAGAAAGACGCAATTGCCCGAGGAAAAGAACTCGCAAGAAAAACACTGGAACTAATTAAACCAATAGATTTACACAATGAATTAAATTAAAATTCTCGAAAATTTGGGAAAAAAGTTAAAAGCCCACGACAAAGCCCTGCCCTGCAAATCATACCAAACATTACTTCAATATCATCCTACTATCCCTTCCTATTCCAACCCTATAATTTTTTCAATTGTATTCAGTTTTGTCTATTATATTGTATTATATTATATTATATTATATTATATACATTCTAATATCTCACCCTCTCAAATAATCTCTCAATAATTTCTCATAAAAAAAAATAAAAATATAAATTCGAACTTAAATAAGATAAAAATTAAGAATAATATATCACCCTTCGTGAACCAAAAAATCAAAAAAATGATAAAATAATGAATGGATTTGATAAAAATAAAAAACCGGATCAGAAAACTATAGAAGCCATTGAATTTTTCATGCGTGTTAGTTCAGATATATTTAGGATACGAGTTGCGATGCCAAGCCATCGTGATTTAGTTTACTCTACTGCGGTTAAAATGGCGAAGGAAATAGGAAGATTAGAAGATCTGGATTCGGAAGAAGCATTTGAAAATGAGATTCAATATTATAAAGAATTCTTAGTAAGTTGGATAGCACATGGCTGGATTAAAAATCCTTTAAAGATTGAAATGGAAGGATTCTTTAATAATCCAGATAATGCATGCCCGAATTGTGGTTGGAAAAATGACTCATCAAAGAGAGTAACAACCTGTTTCAACTGCCAAACTGGCATGATTATGGTAGATGGTAAATGGTATAAAGTCAATGACTATATAGATCCTGAAGGTTTCTATATTCCTGCGTTATATAAACATAAAACAGTTGAAATTGACAAGATAAAGAATAAACAGCAAGAATTCTTCAAAAATCCTAAAAATATCTCGGTTCCATTGGGATACCATGATTTTGTCCAGGAATGGAAGAAATTTTCACTCAAGTGCCACTATCAAAAACAATGGGATCAAGGACTAATTGCTATCGTAGAAGCCATTAATATTGATCCCTTGAACATTACGCTGTGGCAAGAACTGGTCGAATTTGGTATGAGTTCTTCTTTTATTGATATAAGTTTCATTGCATCGAAGTTGATGATGAATTTAAAACCAGATGATTATGAAACAATATCAAAATTTAAACGGATTTTCAAAGATAAAAATAATAAATTAAAACTCTTTCAACAGGGATTTGCTATATATGAGCGCGGTGAATTTGAAAAAGGATTATCTTACTATTGTGCAGGATTAAAAATAAAGGGACATAATGAATTTGATGGATTGATTTTTTATGGATTAGGTTTAGTATATTTCTATTTGGAAAAATTTAATAAAGCTAAAACATATTTTGAAAAAGCTCTAAAAGAAAAACTCTCTCACCCAGCAAGTAACGAGATTAAATATTCTTCCTATTTTAAAATTGGACAAATAGATGTTATAAATTGTAAATTTACAGAAGGTTATAACAATTTAATTAAAGCTCTACACATTCACCCAACTGATCACGTGGTCAAAAATTGGATAGATCTCGCTGAAAAGGGTATCAAAGATCCCAAAAATACAAAAATGAAACTGATAGATCCACATTTAGAAGATAAGAATTTTTTATCTTTTTAAAGATTAATATCCAATTTGAATTTTTAATAATTATTGAAATTCTAAACGATAATAATAAATGGGTTGTATTTATCGCTATTTCAATTTTAGGTGTGTGTGGAACTCATACTGTTCTTGTAAAAGCATTCAAAGAATAAAAAAGAAGAACTGCTAATAATTATATTCTAAAAATCGGGAAAAAATTTAAAAAACCCATGACAAAGCCCTGCCCTACAAATTGTACCAACTCATTTCAAACCATTAATTTTTTCTACTACTTCTAAACCAAATGCGCAATCTCTGTTCATGTATATATTCTAACACTTTCCCCCGCCCTTAATCCTAACCACCGCATACTCTCAGTTCTTATCGCTCGTTCTGCGACTGCTCTGCGATGATTCCGATTCAAAGCCAGGACCCACATGTTCCTTTTCCAGCCCAAACACTCGGACTATTGAAAATGGCCGGCTACGCACGTCGCTAATGCTCCGTGTTTACACCGCCTATCTCACCTATCGCGTCTTTTACGCGTGTCCTCGTCTTGAACCCCGGTTGCTGTCACCAGCCCCCGGTCGTACTTCACTTACACAAATCCGGCAAGACTTGTGCTCACTACAATACCATTGCTGTTCTTGAATGGGAGTCTCTTTTCGAGGCATCCTTCGCGCTTAGATGCTTTCAGCGCTTATGATTTGCCGCGTAGCTGTGCAGCATGCCTTGTCAGACAACTGCTCACCAGAGGCGACCACACGTTGTTCCTCTCGTACTGGACGTATGTTGCTCTCAAACTCCCAACAGCACCGTTAGATAGAATCCGACCTGTCTCACGACGGTCTAAACCCAGCTCACGTTCCCTTTTAATGGGCGTACAGCCCCACCCTTGGCCGCTGGTGCACGGCCAGGATAGGAAGAGCCGACATCGAGGAAGCAAGCCACGGGGTCGATATGGACTCTTGCCCGTGACAACTCTGTTACCCCTAGGGTAATTTTTCTATCACCTTTACCTTCTACCAAAAAATATGTAAAGGATCGTTAAGCCAGACTTTCGTCTCGGGACCCCTTGCTGTCGAGGGTCCCATCAGGCCAACTTTTGCCTTTCCACTCTTCATCGGGTTTCTGTTCCGATTGAGTTGACCTTAGGGTACCTTGGATATCTTTTCCAAGGTCTGGCGCCCCACCGAAACTGCCCACCAACACATGTCCTCGCCACCTAGTGACGAGTTAGAAATATCCTTTTAGAAGGCTGGTGTTCCATTGTTGCTCCACCGTGTCCGAAAACACGGCATCTACGCTCCCAGCTACACTCTGCATCTAAAAAAATACTTCACGAATTGGCTGCAGTAAAACTCCATAGGGTCTTCTCTTCCCAACGGTGCGTGACGGACCGTTCGCCGTCCTGTAGGTTCACGGAGAGAATGTTGGGACAGTATGCATCGCGTTGATCCGTTCATGCACGTCGTAACTTACACGACAAGGCATTTGGCTACCTTAAGAGAGTTATAGTTACTCCCGCCGTTTAGTAGAGCTTAGTCCGGTTGAACCCGGTTTTGACTGACTACCACTGGGCAGGATTCACTTTCTGTACACAACCTTTCGGTCTTGCAGAAAGCTATGTTTGTATTTAACAGTCGGATGCACATAGTTATTGCAACTTAGAATCCCCCGCGTTTAACCGCAAAGATTCCAAGCAAGCGTTATTCCGAAGTTACCGCTCTATTTTGCCGATTTCCCTAACAATCTATACTTCCACACGCCTTAGGCTTCTCACCTTGGCACACCTGTGTCGGTTCTTGGTACGGTTTGGAGTTTAGTTATGAATGCGATTTTCAATGGGAATTGGAGTTGCCTCGAACCTCCCACAATAGGGTGGCTATTCATGTTTTAGTCCGGTTCTCGCCGTAAAGGCACTCCCCGGAGGTATACATTTAAACAGGAACGACAGTCCTGTTCGAGCTATCCACTTTCGTCTCGAATTCATCTTTCGTTGCCGATAATTTTCCTAGGCTCCAAGTACTGAAATATAAATCAGTTTCCCTTTCGTGCACGACGTTTAAGAATGCACTTAGGACCGACTAACTCTTGGCTAACGACGTATTGCCAAGAAACCCTTGGCCTTTCGGCGGATACGATTTTCACGTATCTCAGCTGTTACTACTGCCAGGATCTGCACTGGGGTACGATTCACAGGGCATTACTGTCCTGCTTTATCTCGAGCCCCACGCCCCCCTACCGGATTATACTCTCTGCCGAGTATACCCTTCGGTATCGGTGGTTGTCTTAAGCCCCGTCCATTTTCTGGGCCAAATTTCTTAGTAAATGAACTGTTACGTACTCATTATAGGATGGCTGTTTCTGAGCCTACCTTTTTACTGTCTTTGAAATTTGACGCCATTCGGTTTAACACTTAGACAACACTTAGGGACCTTAACCGAAGTCTGAGTTGTTTCTCTCTCGCCACCCACGCTTATCGCGGGTTAGCCGTCTCCCAGAGTCTACATGGAACACAGATTCGGAGTTTAAGAGGCCGGCGGATCATTTCTGATCCGTACCAAGCGAATTAGTGCTCTACACCGTGTTCACACTCGTCTGAGGCCTGCCTTTGAGCAGCTTCGGGGGGAACCAGCCATCCTCGGACTAGATTTGGCTTTTCCGCCTAGACCCAGTTCAACTCAACGAATTGCACGTCAGAACGATATCGGACCTCCATGCTCCTTTCGAAGCACTTCATCCTGACCAGGCCTAGATCGTCCGACTTCGGGCATCACATCAGTGACTATAGGCGCTTTCACACCATACTTCTGGGCCCGACGAATCGAGCTTGCAAGCATATTGGTTTCCCTGCGACTACGGAGGTTATCTCCTTAATCTCGCCACTAACATGAGCTCCCTGGCTAATGTTTCTAGAATAAAGAAGCAATCCTGATCGTCTCCATTCGTCGTCCGGTTCACACCTTAGACTTCATGGAGATTCAAATTCTTTCGGACCGCTTCACTTTTTACTGTATAGTTTCAGGCACTTTTCACAACCATTCCTGGGTGCTTTTCATCTTTCCCTCACGGTACTAATACGCTATCGGTCTTGGGTTATATTTAGGTTTACCTGTTGGTATCAGGTATATTCACACGAGGCAACCAGCCCGCGTTACTCGGGATACTCGCCATAAACCTTTCGATTTACGATTACGGGACTATCACCCTCTATGGTCAGACTTTCCAGGGTAGTTCATCTTAGTCGATTAGGTTTGGCACGAGTCCACACTCCACATCTCCCCACACTCATCGCGTGGGGATTCGGTTTGACCTCTTCCGCTTTCGCTCGCCGTTACTAACGGAATCGCATTTGCTTTCTTTTCCAGCGCTTATTATGATGCTTCGCTTCAGCACGTTCCTTCTCCCATATGGGAGTAGCTCAATATTAATTGAGTTATGATGTCACATTCGGGGATCTCCGGATCGTCGGTTACGTGCACCTACCCGGAGCTTATCGCAGCTTGTCACGCCCTTCATCAGATTCCAAGCCGAGACATCCACTATACAGCGTAGGCGTATGGACCTTAATCAGGAACGAGTCCTGAGAGCTTATCGGAGACTAGATGTCTAAGATAAGGTTAAGGTAAATTGTTAGAATATTTGAAATATTGAGAATTAACTATGTTATGTTTTAGGTATTTGTATAACCAAAAACAAGCATACAATATCAAAATTCAATTCTTCACGTGAACTAAAATTGCTTATTGGAAGAATAAATCCATACATTGGTTTTGTATAGTAAAAATTAAATTAATAATTAAATTAATTTAGAAACTTTAGTCTATCTCATATCGTATTAAAATGATATAAATTAAATATGAGATGGACAATGTTGGTACAATTTGCAGTTTATCCTGAGATATTAATTCAATTAAATAAATAATGATATAAATAAACAGAAAAATAATGAAATAAATATCAATAGAAACTAAAATTAAAATCTGTTCTAATGTCTGGTCTGTTTTTGATGAAACAGGGTCAATTAGACTCTATAGCGATAAAAGCAAGACTTTGCCATGGGTCATTTGATGCGATTGCCTAACGAAAATTTCGTTCCTTTCATTACAATTGAACAATTGCTATACGAAATGTATTAATGAAGGGTAATGGCTTCCGCAGTTATTGCGTAGTGAAATTTGCTTAGGCTTGTTCATGTTACAATATTTGCAATCTTTTTAAGCGAATTTCTTTTGAGTGCAATAACTAGTATAAAGTAATACCAAGAAATTAAGGTGTATAAGATATTTAAATTTAATCGACATAAAGGAGGAAACTTTAAAAGGGAGAAGAACGGGGGGAGAAAAGGGGAGATTTTGTAGCAATAGATTTAAATTTTTCGTGAATTATTTCGTGGAATATTATTCGAAGTAATTTTTTTTAATAATTTTTGAAATCTATCAGATCAAAAAATTAGATCAAAAAACACTTAACAAGAAATTAATTTAAAATATTTAATAGAAAGAAAGCAAGAGGAAGAAAGATTAGGAGAGAAAAAGCTAGAAGAAGCAAGATAAAGTTAAATAAAGCAAAATAAATCAAGATAAAGCAAAAATATAAAAAATAATACAAGAAATTAGGTAACTAGGTTAGTAGGAAAATTAGCGGGAATATTAAATGAGCAATCAGCCAAAAAAAACCATTAAAGTAGTATTGAGTGGTTTAGATAATGCTGGAAAAACCAGTATGCTTGTAGGATTTAAGCGAATGTATGGATATGAAGACGAGGTTCATAATTTAAAGCCAACTTTACGTATTGACTATTATAAAAGAGAATTTTTGAATCTTCGATTAAATTTCTTTGATATGGGGGGTCAAAGTAAGTTTCGCGATATGTATATAAAGCGTGATATGTATTTTGAGAGTATTGATCTATTGATTTACTTAATTGATATACAGGATGAAATGCGTTTCACAGAGAGTATTAAATATTTAAGTGATGTTTTTGGGGTATTGGAAAACGTTAGTTATGTAAAAGATATCCCTATTTTTATCTGTTTTAGTAAGGCTGATTATGGGTTTATTAAAGTCAATCCTGATGAATATATAGCACGAAGGGCAATGGTTAAAAGATTATTGAGAAAAGTTTTTCCAGAATATGAATTTCATTTTTACATAACAAGTATTTATAATTTATATACAATAATCCATATGATTTCTAACGGATTAAGGCGTTATTTAGAAGGTTATGATGAAATTCAAGATAGTATAGTTGAATACCGGGATAAAACCGAAATTACTCAGGCAATATTATTCGATCATACAGGACTTGTGATTTCGGAGACCTTTAGCCCCAAAAGTAAAGATTTTGAACTGGAAAATAAGATAGATAGAATTATTAGTGGTCATTTGGAGTTTTTTGGCCAGTTAGAAGATGAAGATTTGGAGATTACAAGCATTAGGGGTGTTGATGGTGAATTTATGAATGTTTGCTATCAGTTTCATCTATATAATGATTTAGATCAATCAGAAGAGCAAATGAAAATTATAATTGAAAAGAAAAAATCTGGTAATCCTTATTATGCAAATTATTATTTTTCAATCATAAGTCCTTTGGATAATAGTATTTTAGCTGAAAATCAGATTACTGAGATTATTTCTAAATTAAGTGATTATTTAAAAGTAATTTTGATAAACTATCAAAAACCTACTGCCTTCAACCAAAAACCTACAACCTAGAACTATTGAAAAAAAGTTAAAGAAAACCCAATAACCGAACAACCTAACAAAACTAACTTTGAATCATTTTTTTGATTACTTATATGAATTGAATTTTCCTTTTGATATATCGGATAAAGTCATTTCTTGATTGCAATCAGCACAAATTACAAAATCATTATTGTTGGGATCTACAGAACCTGCAAGTGAATAAGTCAAAGCCTTTATTTTAAGAGAACCACAATTAGGGCAATTATATAACAGGTATCCTTGATTTTTATCTAGAAAATACTGTTTAATTTCCTTGTCTGTCATTCCACCTGAATTTTGGCTAGATATTTGTTTACTACCAATATCAGAGGTTTTAGCTGCCATATAGAATGCATCTTCACCATCGCGATAATAATGGCCAATAATTCTAATTTTTTTGAAGTTATGTAGATCTATGTATAATTTAACTGCTACTGAATTTGAAACACGGACTTCTAAAACGTATTCTGATATTTTAAATTCACGGATAAGTTCCATACTTTCTAAAAGTAGTTCATTTGCTATACCTTGTCTTCTATAATCTTGAAGAACAGCTAATGAAACCAAGTGGGCTTTTTTTACATGTTGAAGTCCGAAAGATGAATGTCCTCTCTCTACCCGCCACATAATATATCCGATAATTTGCTTGGGATCATCCTTTTTGAATGCAATGATAAAGGTTTTTGGATATTTTTCGAGAATTTGCTCATAAAAGAATAATGGATAGTTTTCTGGGAGAGTAATTTCATTAACATCCATCACAGCGGGGATATCATTATAAGAGCAAGAGCGTATTGAGAAATCAAGAGTTTTCATTAAATTCATATTTAATTTGGCTTCTCCATTAAATTTTGTAGGAAATTAATAATATATTCCAAGCAATCATCAAGATTCTTTTTCTGATTAAAATTATTCACGATCCCTTTAATCTTTTCAGATTCTAGTTTTTTCATTCTTCTGGCGATTTTTACCATTTTAGGGATACATCTAATAATATTATCCACAATTGTGATGTTGGCTTTTTGAGCAGTTCGACTTAGTGGATTTAAATCTATAGCTATTACATATTTATCATTTTCGATAAGAGCTTCAGTTCTATCACCGTCTTCCAATGGTACAAGAACAACATCAGCAGAAAAAATACCGCGAGGATCAACAATTCTTCTATTAGAACTTATATTAGATAAAGATGTTGATGGGATATCAGCTAAACCTAATATTTTTTTTGCTCCTGCTTTCTTTAAAATAGAAGTTATAGCTTCAATTCTTCCTGGAGCTTGATAAAAAATATTTATCTCAATATCTGCATCTAGAACCTCCGCTAACTCAACGATAGACTCTGAAACTAAAGCCGCAACGTTTCCGTTAATACTGAAAACGGGGTGCTTAGCAAGTAAAAGAGATGCGATTGCAGCTTCCATTGCTTTTTCAGAGGGTGGAATTGTTTGTTCTCCTAAAAGATAATCAAAAGCTTCTCCACGTCCATGCGCGCATAAACCAGAGGGTGTTACTACTTTTTCAAACATTAGATCTACAAGCTTGTGACGATAGCGGAGGCTTTCAGCTCTTGGATGATCATTGGGGATATTTGGTGTTCCAATATTTTTATTATTCTTGCTCAAAATTAGCACCTAATGGAAATAAAATGAAAAAGTTGAAAAAAATTGTGTTTTTTATATTTATATACTTATCCATTTGAAAATGAAAATTCTAACGGATAAATGAGCAGATATATATGTCAGAAACTAAAAAAAAAGAGCAAGAGGATTCCTCTTTCAAACGTTATTTACTAAAAAAAAACCTTGAAATATTAAAAAATAAGAGGGGCTTCCATACAGCTCTCATTTCCTTAACAATTCCCCCAACTAAAAAATTATTTGATGTTACTTCTTATTTAAAAAAGGAGATCGGAGAAAGTTCAAATATTAAATCCAAAGGCAATCGAAAGAATGTTATTGACAGTATTACAGCCATACTTGGAAAATTGAAAAATATTAAACAAATTCCTCCTAATGGGTTAATAATATATTCGGGACAGATTCCAGAAGATAACAAACCAGGTACCGAAAAAAGTGAGATATATATTATTGAACCACCAGAACCTCTAAAAACTTTCAAATATTACTGCGCTGCTGATTTTTTACTTGACCCATTATATGATATGATTCAAGAAAAAGGGGCATATGCTATAATAAACATCGAAAACAAAGAAGCAGCGATAGGATGGATCAGGGGAACTCATTTAGAAATTTCAAAAACTTTTACCTCAGGAGTCCATGGCAAACATCATGCTGGTGGGCAATCTCAAAGAAGATTGGAACGTCTTATTGAAGAAGGGGCTCAGAATTTTTATAAACGTGTTGGAGAATCTGCTAATACTATTTTTATGAAATTTGATGATCTTAAAGGGATTTTTATTAGTGGAGCAGGAATGACAAAAGCTAAATTTCTGAAGAAAGATGTTTTAGATTACCGATTAAAAGATAAAGTGTTAGATTTAATCGATGTTAGTTATTCTGGCGCAGCAGGTATTAGAGAAACCGTAATAAAAATTCAAGATAAAATCCAATCCTTACGTTATATTCAAGAAAAGCAAGTGTTTAACCGTTTTATGGAAAATATTTCAAAGGATACCGGTTTAGCAACCTACGGAGAGAAACAAGTTCGAAAAGCTTTGGAGATGGGAGCAGTCGATACACTACTCTTATCTGAAGGTGTTCGGTCCATTCGAGTTCATGTAAAATGTGGAAAATGTAATAATGAGCTTTATAAAACGGTTCCAAACCAAAAAATTAAAGAAATCTATGAAAAAATAAATTCATTATCATGTCCGATGTGTAAATCCCATCTTTTTCAAATAGAAGGAGAATGGGATTTAATTGAAGAATTAGGCGATTTAGCAGAAATTCAAAGTTCCAAAATTGAATTGTTATCAACAGAAACTGAAGAAGGAACGATGCTTATTTCAACTTTTGGTGGGATTGCTGCATTACTCAGATTTAAAATATAGTTTACTATGTTTAATTATTCAATTGTCTTGATTTCAGGGCCATGATTACAAATATTTACGATTTTAGTGCCAAAAGTGGGATTAAATTGATTAAAAACTTTAATAACTTGTTGTGAAATTTGCTTATCACATACACAAAAAACAGATTTCCCCAACTGGGTCATACTTGCGCCAATAATTTTTAGTTTTTCTAAAGATTCAATAAGATTCTTTAAAATCATCAAATTTAATCGCTCCAAAAAATTCGTTTTTTTAACAAAAAATTTACATACTTTCATATAATTTTCCAATGAAAATTTTTCATTCATCTTTTCCATGGCTTTTTTCCCAACTTGATGAATTAACTGTTTATATATTGGATTTGTTAAGATACTTTTAGTATTTATTGTTCCCCAGGATCCTAGAACTATTTCAATATTTTTCGGAATTTGAATCTTTTTATATTGGAAAGGATATCCGGGCTCGGTCATAATGCTTAAACCGCCTACAAATTGTCCTCCAACAGTTCCTAAACCTGTATTATTTTCCACATCAGCAATATGAGCATATTTTGCTGCTTCTAAAGGAGTTAAACCTAATTGGAAAAGAGCATTCAATCCAAAAGATATTCCCAATGCACCTGCACCACTGGATCCGAAACCTGCTCCTATTGGAAGATCAAAATAGTGTTCGATTAAAAGATTAACTTTTTCTGGTAATAGGTGAGCCATATGATTAACAACACTAGCTGAAGTTTTTGCTTTTGAGGTTTTTTCTTCTCCATCCATAAATACTTTAAAATTTTTTTTCGGATTCTTTTCTTTATTTTCATTTGTCTGTAAAATTGTAATTGTTGTCTTTCCAAAAGCAGTTAAAGCAGGTCCTCCCCCTCTAGATCCTATTTTTGTTAAATCTTTCTGTGTAACTTTCTCTTTTGGGTTCATCATTTGGAAAAAACCCGAAATTCTGTGAGGAACCCATACTTCAACTTTGTGTAAATTTACCATGCTGTTAAGTTAATTAATTCTGAGAAATTAATTAATTCGAGGAAAAAATTATGAAAAAAAAAATTGTTTTAAAAATAGGAGGATCACTTCTTTTCGATAAAGAATATAATATTTTAAACGAAAAAATAGTTAAATTTGCGGAGATAATTAGGGATTCAGAAGATATCATTGCTATTATTATTGGTGGAGGAAAATTGGCGCGTAATTTCATTGAATCTGCCAGAGTTCTTGGCGCTAATGAATCTCTTTGTGATACTTTTGGAATTGAAGTTTCACGACTTAATGCACGACTATTAATTACATCGCTAAAAGATAAAGTCTACCCAGATCCTATTACTTCCCTTGAAGATGTGAGAGCACTCTCTCTTTGGAATAGAATTTTAGTAGCGGGAGGTTTCATACCAGGCCAAAGCACAACATCTGTAACTTTTGAAATTGCAGAATCTTTACACGCAACGGATGTTATCATTCTAACAAATGTTGATGGAATTTACGATAAGGATCCAAATAAAAATCCCCAGGCCAAAAAATTTGATGAAATCTCTATTACGGATTTAGAAAAGGTGATCTATGGAGAAACTGGGAATTCTCAATCAGCAGCTGGAGAATACAGAATTTTTGACGCAGTTTCACTCCAAATCTTAAAGAGAAGTCATATTCAAGTTCGTTTAAGTAATGGAGAAGATTTTAACTCTCTGCGTAAATTATTGGTTGATAAAGCCTTTGAGAGTAATATAGGAACGAAAATTTTACGAAATCATTAATTCCGCAAAAAATAAAAATAATCGACCTTTTTTTGAAATATTAATTTCACAATTTTATGCAGGGATAGCCAAGCCTGGTCAACCCCTAAAAAGAACCATTTTAGGCGCTAAATTCTTTTCGGAGGACTAACGGCGCCGGACTCAAGATCCGGTTCCACAGGGATACGTGCGTTCGAATCGCACTCCCTGCATTTATTATTACAAGGAAAAATAATTTATCTATAAAAATCCGCGAGCTTTTTTATAAAAAAATAGTAATTCATTAATTGCAGGATGATAAATTTGCAATCGTACTAATCTAGGTGGGAATTGGGCATGGGTTTCGATCTTTTTTTCTTCAACAAATCCTTTTTCAATCAAATCATCTAAGATCCTTTTTCCACTACTTTTCGAAACTTTCGCTTGTTCTGCTATATGAGAATAGTTGAACCAAAGAACTTTTCCAGATTTTTGCTCTGAAATGGCATTATTAAGAAGGATCTCAATTATTTTAATATTTACCGAATTTCCAAAAAGACGTGTTAAATAATATCCCTTAGTTTTTTTTTTTTTTGAGTCAACCACTGGCACCGTATCCTCATTTACATTCCTAATAGCCTAGGAACAATAAGTATAGCAATTACCATTACAACCATAATAACTATCGAAATTGTATTTTTCTTACTTTTCTTTTTATCTGCTTTATTATATTGATCTTTACATTCTTGGCCACAAAAATCTTGGGAAATGTGAATTGCTCGACCACAAACAATACAATGTTTATGTTCTTCATATTTTCTGGTTTTTAGTGAATCTTTCCAAGATTTACCTTTTATTTCGGGCATTGAGGAAATAAAACTTGGATCTTATTTGAAATTTCGCTCGAACTATGAATTCGTTTTCTAAAAGAAGCATTAAATTTATTGTTCTGAATATTTAATAAATAATTAATGACCTCTAATTTTGGAAAAAAAATCCGTTTAAATCGTATTACAGATAAAAAATCTGAAAGAATGATAATAATTCCCATGGATCACGGTATAACATTAGGACCACTTAAAGGAATAAACGATTATCATAAAATGGTTGAAATGGTTGCAGATGGAGGAGCAAACGCCATACTCGGTCATACTGCGCTATTTTTATACTCAAATTATACTGGTGATAGAGAAATAGGTAGAATTCTTCATCTAAGCGCAAGTTCAGATCTTTCTCCAAATGAGAATTACAAAGTTATAGTTAATAATGTTGTTAATGCCCTTAAATTAGGTGCCGATGCAATATCAGTTCATATCAATATCGGAAATGAAGATGATTCTCTAATGCTTGAAGATCTTGGTGAAATTGCACAAGAATGTCGCGAATGGTCTATGCCGCTATTAGCAATGATGTATCCAAGAGGGGATAATATCACAGATGAATATAGCGTAGAAAATGTAAAAAAAGTAGCCCGTATCGGAGCAGAATTAGGTGCAGATATTGTAAAAACAAATTATACGGGAAGTATTGATAGCTTTAAAGAAGTCGTAAATGGTTGTCCCGTTCCAGTCATAATTGCTGGAGGCTCAGAAAAAAATTTAATGGAATTATTACAAATGACAAAAGATTGTATTGAAGCAGGTGGTGGGGGTGTATCATTTGGCAGAAATATTTTCCAATCGAAAGATCCGTTAGCGTTAACAAACGCAATCTCCTTGATCGTCCATAAAAACTACTCAATTTCTGATGCAATTTCTGAATCAAAATTAAAAATTGAAGGTAAATAATATGCCTGTAGTAAAAATTTGTGGAGAAGGACAAGCTAATTACGGAGCTTATAACGTATATGCATCATTTATAACATTATACAAAAGCTATTTATTATTAGTAACCGATCAGCAGGAATTTGGAATTGGAAATGTCACACTGAGTGGACCTCCAACAGGAATTGGTCAAGCTTCAAGTTCACCCTTTAATTTGTTCGGTCTAAGAAATCCCCTTCTTTCAAATATGATTGGAAAAACTTCAAGTAAATTGCTTAAATCTCCCGTGATTTCAATGGTATTTATTAAAGAAAAGGATTTAAAACAAGGAATCGTTATGAAATTAGCTTTAGAAGCAGTAAAAAATGCAATCAAAGATATAGAAAAATCCAATTAAGTTAAAAATATTCTTCTTGATTTATCCAAGGGATGAGCGCCATAAAGATTCCTTGCTGTGTTAACTCCTCCCTTTTTAATTTCCCTTTAGAAAAATAACCAATTGCTCCACCATGATGTTTGATTTCATTATCCCCTGAAATTTTGGCCATAATATCTGCAATCTCAAGATCGCGGTTATTGATAATCGAATTAATAACTCCCCGAGGATATTCCCAGCCTGAATTTGAACCAACAGAAATTTTTCCCGATTTATCAATAATGGCGCAAAACTGGTAATCTAAATATCCAGATATCGTAAATGGAATAGAAACAAGTCCTGCTTCGATCCCAATAGAAAAATTTTTTTCATCTTCAATTTTAAAATATGTAGGGAAAACTCTTTTTGCTTTTTCCAAAGCATTTTGTGCTCTTTTTACTGCTCCTTTAACCACGTTACTTAATTCAATTGGTTGGTTAGAAACTTCAGAAGAAACATCAAAATTTTTAACTGTGATATTTTCATTTGGAAAAACTATTGAAAAAACTTGTTTGACAGCACTCATTTTTACTGGATTTGTTGAACCTACAAAAATTATCATTTAATCCGCCAAATTTGCATAATATATTAACCATTTTGCCATTGCAGAAAACATCGGTTCTACATTTAAATCCATCTTTGCAGAACAAAATACATTCATCAAACATTTTGCATTTCCAGCGTATTGATCACCGGTTTCTAAATCAATTTCATGATTATCCAAATCGTATTTATTTCCAACCAAAATAATCGGAATCATGCCTGCATTTTGACGAATTATTCTTAACCATTCTGGGAGTTCTTCAAATGTGGAATAATCTGTAATATCAAAGCAAATAAATGCTCCAGATGCTCCTTTGCAATAGTCTCCAAGTAAGAACCTGAATCTTTCTTCTCCTGCGAAGTCCCAAAGTTGCATGCGGACATTTTCTCCGGTATCCAACTTTACATCCTTCACACTGAACTGGGCCCCTATGGTCATCTTGTGATCCTCAAGAAAAGAGCCCGATACATAACGTTCAATTAAAGCTGTTTTCCCAACACCCCCAGCTCCAGAAATAATGACTTTAAAAATCCAGTTTGATGACAATTTATATTCTTCCTTTATTTAAAAAATGTTTTTTTTTCTGTACACTAAAATTAAACGTTTGCTCCCTTTATTATTTTTTTTTAATCCAATTATTACAAAAACTTTTTACGTGATTCGAAAATCTCTATTTCAAATTTATCGAGATTAATAAAATAGCACGGTACAAGATTGCCTTAAAGAAGGGTGTTGGGAGTCATTAGGTATTTCTTCGTGGAATGACCTTTTAAGGGCTATTCACGGGCTCACATCAGAGCAAATTTGCGATCATATCAATTATAGTAGGCGAATATACTACAAAACTTCGTGGAAGGGGTTAGATGGTCTAACAAATGCGATGGTTGTTCTTTCTGATTATTACACGCAACATAAGAAGTACCCCACTCCTCAGAACTTCCCAACAATTGTCTGTATGTGTGAGAATCTGCAGTGGAAACGATGGGAGATCTCTTCATGGGAGGATCTGATTCAGAAAGTATTCGATATCAGATAACATGAATGGAAACGCCGGAAAGTCATATCTCCTTCAATATGTTACAGAACTCATCCTACATAATAAAAAAAAGAAAAAAAAAGAAGAAATTAGGTAGCGTTTGGGTATTCTTGGCCCCATGTATGATATTGAGCTTGGAATTTAGGATTGGTTGCAGAATTCATAAAGAATCCCCAGAAGAAACAATCCATATTAATGCTATTGCAATGATAAATTCCATTGGAAGTTGTGATGGTGTACGAATCAATTGGGTTACCCGAAATATCATAACCGAAAGCATTTTGGATGCTTTCACCTTCAGCAGTATTAATATATGTATGGAGGTTTCGAATGAAATTATGAAATGAAGATTCACCTAATTGATAAGCATGAAACCAAGCACTGCAAAGAGTTTCGAATTCGGATATAGTCAAAAGAGGATATTTGCGACCAATTACTCCGTTTTGACCATCAAGATCTAAGATTTTTTTTCGCGCTGCGTCATCTTTGCATATGTAAATCATTGGAATTCCATCCCTTGCTAATTGCCTTGCGTCAAATTCTTTTCTCCAATGGTATATCACATCCCTCATTCCATGATATTCGATGCTGTATCCTTTATTTTCCTTAAGCCAAATTAGAAAATCATAACAAATTACTTTACTATAAGTGGAAACTCTTTCATTATAGTAGTCTTTAATGGAATAGGATCGTCTATTCATAACTATTGGAAGATTTAAATCGGGATCTGTCTGGTTTGCAAAAAGAGTTGTTAAATACTCTAAAGCTCTATCTGCTCTTGACATTGATTTCAAATTTGAAATACCAGTAATTGCTTCTAATTGCTCTCTTCTATTGTCTTCACGTACCATCCATTTCACAAAGTCTGCAAGAGAATCTTTTTGTCTAGTAGAATATACACCTTCAGAATCTGCATGTGTTACTTCTTTTACTACTATAAATTGTCTTAATGGAGAATTTGAATGAAATACAGGTATGTTATTTGTTGTAGATTCAAATTGAATTAAAAATTTAGCAATGTCTATTTCTGGAACAGACATAAAATCATCGCTTCTCCTTTGAGTAATCGTAGATCCTGTTGAATATGGGATAATAAAAGATTTAGATCCTCTTCCAATCGCACCAAATCCAGAATCTCTAATCATAATATTGAAATTCATTTCAAGCCAATGGTATTCTGAAAAACCGGAAGGTAAAGTATTTTCCGCATATATACGCAAATAACTCATTTTTCCCGGATCAAACCATAAAGAATCTTGGCCAAATTCTGATTTAAGTGTATAAATTTTTCCATTTGCCCATTTCATCCAATGGTTAACCAAATTATTTAACGAAAGATCTTCTATTGAAAGAGTAAAATTATCTATTTGTTCTGGAGTTGCTGAATTTGGAATATTGGCAGAATAAAATGTCTTATCGTAATCTTCACCGTTTCCTTCAATCCAAATGTTGAAAAATTCGTCAATAAATAATAATGTTTTTTCAATCATTATTACATCTTCTATTGTCATTGATCCTTTACCTGAAACAATCCATCTTATATGGTTCCCTAATAAACTAATTTTATCATCTGATAAACCTAATAAATTACCTATAAATTTACACATGCTTTCAAGTCTAAAAGAATCAGTACAATCTCCATAATTCCCACTTGAACCATAATCAATGTCTAAAAGCGCATTATTCATTACCGTAAGATAGCTTATTAATCGATTAAAAGCATTTATATTTGAAGGCTGGTTAAGAATAGCTCCTTGTCTACCACTGAAGGTTGTATATTGTTTATAAATAGATCCTAATTCATGCCTTGAATCGAAATCAGACCATTTTTTATTTCCTATACTATATCTTGAAACTAATTCAGTAAAAGAAATTGTGTCTCCCGAATCCTGTAAAACTGCTTTTGGCATTAACCAATTTATTACACTCGTACCCAATCCAGGAAACGCTTGTTCTAAATACATAGCCATTGTTTTAATAGCAGAGAATTTTGTTCTCCAATCTCCTGATCCGCTGCGATAGACATCTTTTTTTGATAAAATATCATGGCTTTTCAACATATTATTAAGTGAAAATATTATATTTTTTACGTAATTTAGGTCTGCCTTAAGAGTTTTTTTATGCTCTGCTTGGACATTTAATACATGTAAAGCATAATTATCATTTATCGAAGGTAAAATATTATTATCATCGATAAATGATTCTCCTGGATTTAAAAGTAATTTTTCGCTATAAATGTACTTTTTGGCCTTCGGCAAAAGATAATCATATAAATAAATCTCATTTTTATCAAGCATTTCATTACTTGGCATATATTCGCTTGGAGTTACATCTGTTAATATTCCTCCTTCTGAATCATAAAGATCATTTGCACATATTTCACTATCTATATTAATTTTTATTTTTTTCTTAGCACCTTTTTCCGGATGTAATATCCGAGCTAAAGTTTCAATTCTTCGTTTGAGAATATTTGGAGGCGTGTCTTCATCATAATTCATGTGAGTATTTAATCCTTCGAAAAAGTCTATATCCTTAGTACAGTCAGAACATATTTTAGCAATTTCGTGTTTCATCAACACATCACCTATGTAAAAATCATCATTTTCATCTTCTGTCTTAATTTCTCTTGTTTTAGTTTTAATCTTTAGTTTTTCTTTGGGTTTAGTTCTATCTTTTATTTCTTCTTTCGTTTTCTTTTTATCTTTAACATTTTCTCTTGTTTTAGTTTTATTCTTTAATTTTTCTTTTGGTTTAGTTTTATCTTTAGCATTTTGCCTTGTTTTAGTTTTATCTTTTATTTTTAGTTTTGTTTTGGTTATATCTTTAACATTTTCTTTTATTTTGGTTATATCTTTAAAATTTTCTTTTGTTTTAGTTTTATCTTTAACATTTTCT
>JAUWOE010000252.1 GCA_030612265.1 Promethearchaeum sp. | reverse complement strand
ATCCGGACCCATATAGCTCAATTCTTTCTGGGAATATTTGAGTATACAGATCAAACTGAAATCCAGCAACCACAGGGGATATAATCGCCGCGGCTTGTGTAAATAAGTAATATACTCCAGTATAAGCACCAATTTTACCTTCAGGAGCAAGCTGCCAAATTATGACTATTCCATTAATAGAAATCATCGCTAGGAAAAATCCCGCAGAGAAGATACAAATTAATGTTCCAAAGTAATAATCTGATGGGTTTAAAAGCCATAAATCAAGATAATGAAGGATTTCAACTGTAAATGCTAATCCGATTAAACCTAATGTAAGGGCATTTTTTCTACCGAATTTATCAGATAATTTTCCTACTGGATAAGCTGAAATTACTAAGGAAATGGGGGCGACCATTAGGACGGTGCTTGCCATACTATCAGTCCAACCCAAATACAAAATTGCAAAAGAGCTGTAAAAAGTCTCTATTGCATTAAATCCGAAACTACTAGAGAAAAGTGCAAGGAGCATGAATAACGCGCTTTTATCCTTATCTGAAAGTACGGCTTTAAGATACGAGAGTTTATTTTCCTTCTTTCCCACAGGTGATGGATGTTCTCCAAGGTTTTCAAAAGTTATTGGGTCAATTGTTATCGGTAATTTACCGATTTTGAAAAACCCCTTTCCGGTGGGAGTCTCTTTAATTGAGAAAAATAAAAATAATAATGCAATCAGCATTATTGCGCTAACAAAATAAAACGACCCAATTCTTGCTGCTATTTTTCCTTCCAATGTTTCTACATCATAAAACAAATTCATAATTATCGGTCCTGAATAGCCTAAAAGATACGCAAACGCCCCCATAATTTGAATAAGTGCATTTCCCGTGGATCTAAGCTTTGGATCCGTAAGATCGGGCATCAAAGACATAGCAGCACTGCGGTAAAATGCTAACGAAATATTAAAAAACATAATTACTGCAAATAAAGCCCAAAATATTTTCATATGTGGTAAAAATGAAAAAGAAATTGCACCTAATACTATTCCAATCATAATATACGGAATTCTTTTACCAAATCGTGAATGAGTGTGATCAGAAATAATCCCAAAGTAGGGTAGACAGATGACAGCAACAACATTATCAAGAACCATGACCACGCCCACAAAAGTATCGGCACCTATCAAATTAATATTCATGTCTGTATAAAATTCTCTCAACATTAATGGCATTATGAAATTATAATAAGCCCAAGCAGCTTGAGACGTTAAAAACGCCAATCCAATTAATATTGTTCGCTTAACATTTAGTTTACCTGGAATATTTGATTTCATGCGTGGTTTATATTTAGCTTCAGACAAATTCATCCTTAAGAATCAAATAACATAAACTGCTTAAAAATTATGTTAAATTGTGTTAAATTGGAATGAAAAAAAAATCTGTGGAAACTAAATCTAGGAAAATTAAACGCGTAATTAAATATCTACGATTTACAGGAGAAACTCCGACAGATAAGAAATTTCTAAAGAAAACAATAAATACACCAGGAATTCTAAAAGCAACTGAGAGATCTCCTATGTATGGATTTGAAAAAATAAGAAATTTTCTACTAGACAATTTTATGTCACGTTTAAAGTGGGAAACTATAGATAACCATATCACAGAGAAAAAAACTTTCAAAGACCGCTTAGTTAAAATTCTGACTATAAGGCAAGCATTAGGTGCTGGAAAAGGGATGACTGTTTCTCAATACCGAGGACTTTCAAAAAATATTGAAGTTCCCGAAGAGGCTTATATGCACATTGATGGTGCAACAGTTTGGAAAGAATTAACTACTTATGCAAGAGAAAAATGGGGGGTTCAGAAAATTGGGTTTACCGAAATTCCACGAGATATTATATTAAAAGGAAATCACATTCTCTATAAGTATGCACTGGTTTTTATTGAAGAAATGCGAAAAGATTGGATGGACGATGCGCCCCATGCTTTAGCAGGTTATGAAACGATGAGAGCATATAATCACTTGGGTAAAGCAGTCTTGGATATATCATCATGGTTAAGAAAAAAAGGAGTCCGATGTCAACCAAATCATCCATTAGGGGGATTAGTGTCATATGTTCCTCTTGCTGGAAAAGCGGGGTTGGGATGGCAAGGAATGAATGGTTTGTTAATTACTCCCGAATTTGGGCAACGACAACGGATCGCTCCAATTTATATCGAACATCCAATATTTTCCTATACTGATAAGGATCCAACAGAATTCTCTTGGATTGAAAGATATTGTGAAATATGTAAGCGATGGCTGGAAGAATGCCCCGGAGACGCAATTCAAGACACAAAAAAGATATATAATAATCAGATTGAAACGATAGGTCGTCTTGCTCGTTGTTTAGATCCGATAAAATGCCACCCAGTTTTTTCAAAATTTGATGGATGTAGTATATGTGTTAAAATTTGCCCATTTTCAAGAGGTAATGGAATTTATCAAATTATAAAAAAGAAAATGAAAAATTAATGTTTAAGTTTCTCTATTTGAGTGATTTAAGATGTTTTTTTTACAATCTCTAAAGCTGCAACAGCACCATCACTAATAGCGGTTACAATTTGTCGGAATAATTTTTCACGCACATCGCCAGCAGCATAAACGCCTTTTACGTTTGTCTCCATACGTTCATTAGTGACCAAATATCCGTATTTATTTTGTTTAATTTCTACTGGCCTGCTCAATAAAAATTTACTGTTAGGAACCATTCCAACAAAAATAAATACTCCATCTCTTTCCATCGAAATTTTCTCGTTTGTTTTAAGATTTTCGATTTCAACTACAATACTTTCACCCTTATTTATAAAACCTCGCGCCTCATGAGACCATAAAACTTTTACTTTTGGGTTATTAAGAACTTTATCTGCTGTAATCTTTTCGGCTTGCAATTTATCAAATTGGTGGATTATTGTTAGGGTTTTTACAAATTTTAAGAGAAGTAGTGATTCTTCTATGGCGCTATTTCCACCACCAATTACAAATATATCCTTATCTTTATAGAATTCACCATCACAAGTTGCGCAATAACTAATTCCATTTCCTTTATTTTTTACTTCTCCAGGTAAATTTAGTAATCGCGGAGAAGCTCCAGTTGCTATTAAAACATAGTTGGAGGAAAAGCGCTCTTCTTCATCTAACTCAATCCATTTGATTTCATCTTTAAAGCAATAATCTGTTATTTCTGCTGCTAATTCAAATTTTGTTCCAAAACGTTCAGCTTGTTTTTTCATATTTAATGCAAGCTCATAACCTGTTATCGGTTCAACAAATCCAGGATAATTTGCTACGCTGTGGGTAGTGGCTACTTGCCCTCCGCTTGTTGATTGATCAATGACTAATGTTGAAATATTTGCACGCGCGCTATAAATTGCAGCGGTTAACCCAGCTGGACCCGCACCTACAATAATTAAATCGAATTTCTTCATTATTTTTTCCAAAATTAACACTGCCTAATTAAAAATCATAAATAAATTTTAAAAAAATGAAAAAAATTATGCAAATACTTCTTGAATAATTGCTTTCATATCTTTGGCAGACTGAATTGATGAAGTAGCCTTAAGAACTTTTCCATTTCGGTAATAAATAGTAAAGGGCAATCCTCTAAATTGTCGACATTCAGGTAAATCCCTAATTACTTCAGCATCTCTGATATCAAATAACATGTCTGTAAAAGCAATATCAGGGTGTTTTTCCCTTAACGCTTCCATAATTCCATAAACTGGGACACACATCGGACCCATCCTTCCACAGCAAACAACAGCTTTCTCGTTCTTAGCAATTAATTCTTTATGTTCTTCTTTAGATTTTATATGTTTAAGGTTTGTATTTAAGTGCATTTTATTTTCACCGAATAAGTGCAAGTCATCTGCACAAACTTAAACTAATAAAGTTTTTGATATTATTTAAAGGTTGTGCATTTTTAATTGTAAACCTTAAATATTAAAGTTAGCTCAAAAGAATAAAGATTAAGGAAAAAAATGAAAGATCATCGAAAACATTCTAAATATTATATAAAGAATCAAGAAACATACTGGGATAAGCGTTTTAAAAAAGAAAAATTCATCTGGGGGAAAAAAACCAGTGAATGCTCTAAAGACGCTGCAAAAAGATTTCAAAGATATCCAAATATTCATAAAATTTTAGTTCTCGGAGCAGGATATGGAAGAAATACGAAAATTTTTCAAGATTATGGGTATGATGTTGATTGCTTAGATTTTTCTCAAAATGCAATTAATTTAGCGAAGAAATTTGATATAAAATCGAAATTCTATAAGATTTCAATTTTAAATATGGATAAAATAAAGGATCTTTACGACGGGATTTTTGGATTTGATATTCTTCATTTATTTTTAACCGAGGATCGTGAAAAAATAATCGATTTATGTTACAACCGTCTAAACCCTAAAGGTCTGATTTATCAAGCTGTATTCTCAGAGAAAGAAGACACTTTCGGAAAAAATGAAGTTGAACCTAAAACTTTTAAATCTAGAGCAGGTCATTTTATACACTACTTTACCGAACAAGATTTAATAGATAGTTTTAAGAAATTCCATATTATTGATACGGGAATCATCAAAGAACCCGAGAATCATGGAGAATTTGGACCGCATATACATAAAATGATGTATATTTTTGCTCAAAAATAAAAATTATTGTGGAATATTATATACTTCCAAAATTTTTTATTTTTTGTTTAGTGCAAATCCCCAAAAACACTAAGCCTTAATAGAATTAGATAAAATATATGTAGAATTCAATACATTTTCGTTAATTTTCTTGCTCAAAATTAAAAATTTTTGTGATTTTTCTAAAGTTTTATAAAAAAAAACGTTGAAATATACATATATTATTATCTACATATTCTATAAATTAAGACTACATATAGAAGGTAAACTTAGTGGCACATGCTAAAACTGATAATTTGACTCTCAAAGGCTCACAACATCCACTTAACGCAAAAAGTTCAATGAAACCTACGGAAATATTTCCAGAATTTAACTTTGTATTCAGTTTTTCTCATTTTATCCAAAAATATCGCATTAACAGATATTTTGAATATGTTCCCTTTCGTATTTTTCGAGCTTTATCAGTAATCATTGGATATCAACACGTTCTGAATGGACACAGCACGGTATTGAAAACTTGGAACTTTTTATTTCCAAAAAGAATTTTAGAGAAAGTAAACCTTAAGCGCTGGACTAATAGCTACATCCAATACAACATACAACTGTGGTTTGATACCACATTCTACCTTTCTGTGCGAAATAGTAAAAATGAAGATTTTTTCAATCCAATAATTGGTTTTAAGCACCTTGAAAAAGCTTTGAGGCAAAAAAAAGGAGTTTTAGTTCCCACCATCCACTTCGGAGAATTTTTACACTCACTCTATTCATTATTTCATCGAAGAATAATTATTGATAAT
>JAUWOE010000052.1 GCA_030612265.1 Promethearchaeum sp. | reverse complement strand
GGAAGATATATTAGCCCCAACTTTATGCGATGAAAAAACACGTAAAGACTATAACTAATTTACTCCCGGATTACAATTTTACATTCGTTCTCTACTAGTTGATATTAAAAAAAGGGGATTCTATTCTAATTCTTTTCAATTTTTTCTTTTTTTTTCTTTTTTTTCCTTCTTTTTCCTTCTTTTTCTTTCTTTTTCTTTTTGGATTGATATCATTTAGCTTTTTCTTCTACAACTGCTGTATCACCTTTCAATTTGCCCAGCTCATTTAAAGTATAATGCTCCTTTTTATTAAGCTCATCTATCGTATGGATAAAGAGTATAGTAACGTAAGAATTGTTAAGATCGTTAACTATTAGTGTTGAAGTGCCTCCACCTACCCATAAAAAGACAATAATTGATAATCCCGTTATTAGATATAAAGTAGCTCCCGAAAATTCAAAGAACTTCGCAAAACCATAACCAATTAATGCTCCAACTAATCCATTTATTATCACTAAGGCATATTTTACAAAATAGAATAGAAGATCAACCTTGGATTTCTTAATATACCTACTGGGGAGATCTCTAATACTTAAATAAAGAGATCTAACCAACCCTTGATGATAGAGTTTATTCTCAATTACAATGCAAGGTAATGAATAAAAATTAAGGCTCATCCAAATTCTCTCATACCATGGAGTTCCTTTTTTGGTTCTAAGGGCATTTACTTGAGTTGGAATAAGTTCCCCCGTTAGAGTGAAACATTCTTTGATATTTTTTGGACCGAAATCACCTTTTATCGCTTTCCTAAGAGATTGGAGCAAATGAATTATTGCTGAACTGAAGGCAAATCCAATTATTCCCCACCATCTGTATCGAATAACGCGATAAGCTTTCCAAAATCCCATGGATCCTCCTCCTCGGTACCAATTATGTATCATGAGCATTTTCATGCCTTGACTTACATAATAAATAACAAAAATAAGGAAAATGAATAGACATGTATAAGCGAAAAATATCGTCCCTTTACTGATTTCGAAAGTTTTTTCCTGTAATTCGAAGGTCGCGCCGGATAATGGTGTTATATCAAAAAATGTATCAAAAGATGTAATTAAGTGGAAAAAACTTAGGACTAAAATCCATAAAGTCTGGGTAATTTGAGGAGAAAGAATTTCACGCTGTTTTGATACTGCTTGACTACTCATACGTAGCACATAAATCGCTTTTTTGAATTTTTTATACCAAATCGTAATCATTAGAACGTTTGGAATTACTAAAACAACAAATATCCAGTTATATTCCCAGTCAATGTTTAAGTATAGAAGAACAAGTAATCCTATTTCAAGAAAGACTAATGAATACATTAGAATTGGGGCAATTCGACCAAATAATTTTACCATAACATAAGAAATTGCCAATGATATTATCCAAATTCCTATAATAATCAACCCAATATATCCGCCAAATTTTAAAAATTCATAATAATCACTAATAATTATTCCAGATTCGGTATAAGCATCCCTAACAACTCCCCCAATATAATATAAGTTGTAACCTCCAAAAGCGAAATATATCCCGAATATTAAAACCAATACGAATTCTCCGAAGAAATGATGCCTTCCAAATGAGTTATATTCTTTAAAAAAGAATTTTCCTGCTTGCCTTCCTTTTTCATCTTCGATTATTGGACCGTAATAATCAGTATATACCTCGTGTCTGGATTTTTGTCGAGGGACATAATTTCCCTGTTGATCGTAATTTTTATCCCAATCTCTTTTTCTGGAAAACCATTTACGTTTTCCCTTTTTTTTCTTTCCTTCTTTGTCCTCAATTATTCCTTCGAAAGATTGTTCTTCCACCTCAGTTTCATTTGTTTCTTTTCCTTTCATAATCTTAGCCTTCTTTCTAATTTGACAATTATTATTTTTATTCGAAAATCAATTATATATCATTAACTTTTTTATTGCTAAATTATCTTCTTTGGCAAATTTGTTTTTATTTATTGAAAACTATATTTAATTAGATTTTGAGATTAGCGATTATCTATTTTAATCGGAATTAATAGTATAGGCTTGAGAATCTGATGAATGGTAAGAAATTAAATGAATTTAGTGATAACTCTTTGAGGAAAATTGCGAAAGAAGTTGTAGTTCGTAAATTTGTTATTATTTTACATATTTGGGTTTATGTTTTAGTAAACTTACTACTTTTTGCAATTAATTATTTTACATACCCTACGTATCCAATATATTTTTGGTGTTTATGGCCGTTAACTGCATGGATGATGATACTTATTGCTCATATATTTGCACACATAATGTTTCGGAAAGGAATTGTTGATTTACACACAGTTTTTATGGTTTATCATCTGGTATTTTATGTTGCAATTAATTCATTTCTCGTTTTTACAAATTGGTTTACTACAACTCCCGGAAGTTCAAGATTAACATGGGTTTGGTGGGTTATTTTACCTTGGGGAGTTTTGTTTATCATCCATCTAATAGTATATTTCTATGTGGTTCCAAAACGAGGAGAATCTCCTAATAGAAACTGGTTAGATCGTAAAATTGATGAAGAATTAGAAAGAATGAAGAAGAAATATGTGGACAAGGAGGGGAAAGAATAATTTTTTGGATGGGTAAATCTGTTTCTGTCTCAATCCCAGGAAGCAAAGGTGATAAACAAAAAAAAAAGATTAATCTAAGTCCTATTGAGGTGCTTATTCTTACTCAACTAAGGTCCAGGGAATTAAGAAATAATGGGGATCCTGTAGGTCAATATGGTTATGAAATGATTCAAAAACTCAATGAATTATTTGCTGGTTCTTGGAAAGCCAAATCAGGCACAATTTACCCTATTCTTTCAAAATTGGAGAAGAATAAAAAATTAATCTCGGGCGAAAGAAAACAATCACCTTTAGGACCTGTAAAAAAGGTCTATATTTTAGAGGATTTAGGTAGAGAATGCATCGATTCTATTATTTATGAGAGATTTGAAGGCGATATAGAATTTGTAATGCGATACTTAAATTTACTCACTCCATTTCTTGTTAAGCAGGATAATAATGATATAAAATCTGATGAAATCTTTGAAAAAATGATGAGTATTCCCTTAAAGAGTGTTAAAATTGCGCAAGAAGAAGCAATTACCGAGGTTGATGTAGATCTCCGCATGAAAAAACTCGAATCCATAAAAAACCAACTAGAACAGATATTAAAACAAATTTATTAGAAAAAATATTTTTTAATATAGAAATCTGAACAAATTTGACTCTTTTTTCAGAACAAAATCGATTAAAAAGAGCTTTGATAAGTTTCCTCTAATCATAAGTATTAAATTAGATCAAAAATGATCATTAATATATAAATCAAATCATTGTTTGATCATTCAAACACTTATTATATGAGAGATCGAGAGATATGGAAAAATTGTTTAGAAAAGCTCAGAAATATACTCTACCGCAAAAAATAAAGAAAATGGGATTATATCCTTATTTCATTCCTGCAGATGGTATAATAGGTCCAATAACTTCTATTCATGGTAAACCTGTACTAATGTTTGGTTCTAATAATTACATGGGTTTGACGAACCACCCCGAGATGATTAAAGCGGGTTGTGAAGCGTTAAAAAATTACGGAACAGGATGTACCGGTTCCCGTTTTCTAAATGGAACCCTTGAACTTCACTTGGAATTGGAAGAGAAACTTGCAAAATTTATGGGAAAAGAAGCAGCAGTTACTTTTTCAACAGGTTATCAAACTAATCTTGGAGTTATTTCTGGATTAGCCACTAAAGGAGACTTTATTATTTCCGATGAACTAAATCATGCATCTATTGTGGATGGATGTCGTTTATCCTATGCAACAACAAAGGTTTACAAACATAATGATATGGAAGATCTTGAAAGAGTTCTTCAATCTTTGCCTCAAAATAAAGGTAAACTTATTGTTAGCGATGGGGTATTCAGCATGGAAGGTTCTTTAGCAAAAGTACCCCAATTAGTTGAGCTTTCAGAGCAATATAATGCCCGTTTAATGATTGATGACGCTCATGGAGTGGGATATCTAGGTGATCATGGCGAAGGCGTTGGAGGGCATTTTGGTTTAATGGATCGTATTGATCTTGTAGTTGGCACATTCTCGAAATCTTTCGCTTCCATAGGAGGATTTTGCGTGAGCACTGAAGAAGTGGCCAATTATCTTCAACATCATGCGCGAAGTTTCATCTTCAGCGCTTCATTGCTTCCACCTGCAGTAGCAGCAATCATTAAAGCAATTGAGCTAATCGAAAAAAGTGAAGATTTGAGAAAAAAAGTGATGTCCAATGCGCGATTATTCGAATCTGGGTTAAGAAATTTAGGTTTTGAAACTGGTGGTAGTGAAACACCTGTAGTTCCGGTTTATATTAGAGATCAAATTAAAGTTTTTAAAGTTTGGAAGGCACTCTTAGCAGAAGGATTATATTCAAATCCAGTTCCAGCTCCAGCAGTTGCTGTTGGGGATGAATTATTAAGGAATTCTCTTATGGCTACCCATACTGAAGAACAGATTCAAGATGCATTAGATATATACGAAAGGGTTGGTATTAAATTCGATTTAATCTAATTAACTGAGAGAAAAATTATTTTTCTTTTTTTCCCGTCTTTCTTTTTTTCCATTTTTAACAAATTTTTTACTAATTTAAGCCTGACGATTTTAACAGAATAACATTTACGCTCAAATAAATAAATTAAAATATTTATAATAGTAATTTTAATTTGGAACATCTGAGGGGGAGCGACATTAAAGAGCAGAAACAAAAAAGAATCAAATTCAAGATGAAATTTTCGGGAAATGAGATTTCGGTCATCTTGGTCATACTTTTACTATCGTTCATTAACGTTGCTTCTTTAAATATGTTGATTCCCTCATATGCTGCAATAATTGCTGATTTTGGTGTGAAATATTCTTCCTTGATTTATATCCCTGATTCTCTCGCTGTTTTGATCTCAGCTTTCACGATGATAATTTGGGGCTACTATACAGATCGGCTTAATCGAAACAAAGTCATTCGTTGGGGTGTTTTTCTTTCAACTTTGGGATTTCTATTAACTACTTTTGCTAATACCTATTGGTTATTAATTATTGCAAGGATCATAACCGGTGGTGGCATGGGTTTCGCAATTCCTGTTGGGATATCAATTTTAAGTGATATATTTCCAGCAAAAGAACGTTCTGGGTTATTTGGATTCTTAGCAATATTTTCTTCAATAAGTAATGGAAGCGGTCAGGGTTTGTCAGCATTTCTTGGTCCTCTTAATATTTTGAATTTGGGTTGGCATTTTCCATTTTTAATATTATTTGCATTAGCTTTACTTGCTGTACTCTTATTAGCTTTTGTTAAATTACCTGAAATGGGTTCACAAGAGGAGAGTTTGGCAGATTTACAAGAATTTGATGAACTTCAATACGGGTATCGGATGAGTAGACGCGCACTCATAAGTATGATGAAAAAACGAACAAACAAATATCTCATACTTAATGGACTGTTTTCAATAATCCCCGGAACAATCATAATTTTTTCTCTAATAACAACGTTCTCCCATCCAACAGATGGTTTATTGACTGTTCTACCTGATGAAATAAGAATTCAAGTTTCTACTATAATGGCGGGTGTGGCAAGTTTGGGTTATATTGTAGGAAGTATCGTATTATCTTGGTTAGGTGATTATGTTTATAATAAAAATAATAAAAATCGAGCAATTTTAGCATTTATTGTTAATGCTTTGGCTGTTCCACTATGTTTATTAATGATTTTCTTTCTTCAACCCGTTATGCTATCAAATATGCCGGCTTATCCGAGTAAAATCCCAAATAATGAGTTAGGTTTTTATGTTACTCAGACAATTTTTGCGATATTTAAAAATTATCCTACTTACATTCTTTTTATTATATTTTCTTTCTTGGGAACCTTCTTCAGTGCTGGTATGGTAACAAATAAGAATGCAGTAATGGTTGATGTCAATTTACCAGAACATCGTGGGACTGCTACTTCACTTTTTCAGTTAACCGAGCAGTTGGGGAAAAGTTTTACATTAATGTTTACAGCGGGATTATTAGCGCTTTTAAGTAGAAATGGTATGGGTTATCAGGAATTATTATACATAGGTATCCTATTTTGGATTCCTTCGGCTTTTCTGTGGTTCCTTTCAACAAAAAGTGTTGTTGATGATATTTATACTAAAGAAATTACATTAAGAGAGCGTTCACAGGTATCTTTCATTGATTATTTCTTTGAACTTAATATGACCATGGACGATGGTATTCAATTTGTTCATGATGCAAAATCTATATTAAAAAAAGAGCCAAAAAAAGCGGAAAAATTAATATCCGAAGCAATAAAGAAGTTTAAATGGATAAAAAATAAGGCACATAAGAAGATGATGCCTGATATTGAGGTAAGGGTTAAATTATTGGGTGAAAATGCAAAAAAATATCATAAGGAATTATTATCAGCTTTAAAGGAAACTCCAATATCTGATTCACGTTTAGATGAACTATCTGAAAAAATTGGTTCAAATTGGCCTGAAAGTGATTTAAAAAACATCCAATTGTTAGAGGAAAGTGCATATCTAAAAGTTATTGAAGCTAGACTTGGGCGCAATTTTAATCCCATAGAATCAAGCCAAAGTCTTCAAAATGCAATTGAGATATATGATAGGGTGATAAATTTATGCTCAGATCGTATCATTGAAGAAGGAATAAAGAAATTATCTGAGGAAGAAGAAGAATTGCAAAAAAGGATTCACCAATTATTAGTAAAAGCCCAAAAATCAAAATCAAACACTGAATTATTAAAAAATAAATTAAATCAGATTGTTGATACCGTTTTAAAAGAGGATATATCCCGAGATGAATTATCATCCCTCTTTGAATTGACTACAGATTATAATCTAAAAATGACTTATGTTGTAGAAGACACCTTCAATAAACAATTTTTGAGGAAATTCTCACGGGTAATGCGTGAAATCGATGATTTATTTGAAGAATATGATGTGTGGCAAAAACAAGAGTAGATTTTGACTATACAGAAGCACGTGATTGAAATTATGTTTTCATTTTATCCGAATATTTGCCCATACTGTAAAAATTTAATTGAAATTCCTTCAAAAGGTGAATGCCCCAATTTAAAATGTCGGAGTCACTCATTTTTTATAGGAAATTTAGTTTATCATAAAAATAATCCGGGATTGGGAATCGGGCGAATAATGGATGTTTTAAATGAATATCCAGTTAATATACCAGTTAATATACCAGTTAATATACCATATAATAAACCTAGTAATAAACCCAATTTTCAAATAAATAAATACCTCGTAGAGTTCCAAGCGTTCCATGAAAAAATAATTTTTAAGAATGATATCTTGCATTATATTTTCGATATTGGAAAAAAAATTCGCTATTCAGATGGTATTGGAACGATTTTATCTTGTAATCTTAATAAACCAAGCGGAATTGTTAGTTATGAAATTCTAACTTCTTCAGGAACTAAATTGCAAATTGAAGAGACAGAAATAATTTCTGAATACCAATCACCTATTGAAGAATATTTGAAAGGCAATGTGGATTCTCAAGATCAATTTCTACTTAGATTTTGGGCATATCAAGCTTTAGATCTTTACGAAAGCAATTTATTAAAAATAATTACAAATTCCCGACTATCGTTATTGCCACATCAAATATCTGTAGCTCATAGTCTATTGGAATTAGGTTACGCTCGTTACATATTAGCAGATGAAGTTGGGTTGGGAAAAACTATAGAAGCGGGTATTTACATAAAAGAAATGATTGCAAGAAATTTGGCATCTCGTATTTTAATAATAACTCCTGCTTCGATCACAGGGCAATGGGAATTTGAGATGAAAAATAAGTTCAATCTTAAATTTACTCGATTAACCTCAGCCTTACTTAAAAAATTGAAAATCGATTATAATTCGGGAAATTTGCATCATATAAAATCTGCTAAAGAATATACCCTTTTAACAGTCTCTCTACAATTTGCTCGACTTAACCAATGTTATTCAATCTTAACCCAGATGGAATGGGATATTGTAATTTTCGATGAAGCCCATCATTTGCGAAGATATCTTACTAATCAAAAAACAGGGCAATATCGCTTGACTTTAGCATATGATTTGGCTGAAAAACTATCTGAAAAGAGTAAAAGTTTGTTGCTATTAACTGCTACCCCCATACAGCTTCATTCATTTGATCTTTTCTCATTAATTCAATTATTAAATCCATACGAATTCACTAATTATGACTCTTTTGAAGTAGAAAGAAAAAAAATTCCATTGTTGAACTTACTGGTTAAAAACCTTCGAAATTTTACTCGATTAAATACTTACGAAAGGAATGCACTCAAATATCAGATTTCATCTTTTAATATCAATATTAATGAAGATGAATTGGATAGAACTTTAAGATTTCCTCATCGTAGGGAAGCAATAATAGAAAAATTGGAAAATCAACATTTTTTAAGCAAGTTTATCATTAGAAATCGACGTAGAATAGTTTTTCCAGACAATCCAATCCGTAGAATCCCTCATATTATCGAAGTCGAATTAGAGAAGGAAGAATTGGACATTTATAATAAAATTCACCTTTACTTGGCAAAAATTTATACCCAGAATTTTGAATCGGGTCCTGTTGGGATAGGATTTGTAATGGTTATACTGCAGAAGTTACTAACAAGCTCCGTTCCTGCAATACTGAAAAGCATGAAAAAAAGAATAAAATATCTTGAAGAAAACCAAGATATTCTATTAAAATTGCAAGATGATTTTAAAAAATCACAAGAATTTACTGATGAAGATTCAAGTTTGGATTATGCATGGGGACTTGAAGAATTGGATTTAGAAGATCGATTAATTATAAAAAATAGACAACGAAAGATGATCCCAAAAAAAGAAACTAAGCTAAATATAAAAACTCATATCCAAATTTTAAGGGAATTTGTAAATGATCTCGAGGGACTTCAATATGACTCTAAAGCTGAAAATTTAATTAAAATAGTTCAGAATATAATGGAAAATGAACCCGAAGAAAAAATCATAATTTTTACGCAATTTAAAGCAACCCTTTCTTATTTAACAAGATTGCTTGAGAATAAAGGGTATAAAGTATTCCAATTTCATGGAGATTTTGACGAAAAACAAAAAAATCAATCAGTTGTTTCATTTAAACAAGAAGGTGAAGGTTCTATTTTACTATCTACTGAGATTGGAGGAGAAGGTAGAAACTTCCAGTTTTGCCATATAATAGTAAACTATGATCTTCCCTGGAATCCAATGAGACTTGAACAGAGGATTGGGCGACTTGATCGGTTTGGTCAAACTAAAAACGTGCTAATTTATAATTTTTTTATTCGCGATACTGTAGAATCTTCAATTGTAACTGCTATTCTTAATCGAATTAAATTATTCGAGGAATCCATTGGAGCATTAGAACCAATTCTAGGAAATCTTGAAAGACAAATAACCCATCTAGTTTTAAAAGAAGATGAAGTTCCACGTAAATTTCGAATTGATGAAACAATTTCAAAAACTACTGATAAAATTCATGAAATTTATGATAAACTGGAAGATCTTATATTAGACAAACGTTCTTTTCAGTATGATTATATATCCCAAGACATAAGTAATCCTAATTTATTATCGGGAATCGATATTTTCGCTATTATCAATAGATTTTCAAAATATTTTGAAAATACCCAAATCATCCAAAACGAATTCAGAAAGTTGCCTCTTGAATTATCAATCGAAAATAATCAACGAGCTAAAGGAGTTTGGAATATAAACCTATCAGATGAATTTCGAAAAATCCTTAGAATTGAAAATAGCAAATATCAAGGTGTATTTAACATAGATTTAGCCAGAGTTCAAGAAGAATACGATTTTTATGCTTTAGGGCATCCTTTGATCATGAACTTAATAAATTGGAGTAAACGAGATAATTTTGGGGGCTCAGCGAGTCAAATATTTATAAATATTAAAAAATTTGCTTCATATTTCATGGATCCTTTTCCAGTGCGTTTAAAAACAGAAGAAGTTCCCATAGTTCAAAAATTGTTAAGAAATGAAACTGGTTTAAATCTATTCTTATTCGAAATTCAATTTTTAGGCATTATAATTGAAAAAATTGTCATTCCAGTATTTATTACAGATGAATTTGATTTGCTTTCATCACTTACAAAATTTATCTCGCGCCCCCATAATTTTAATGATATACTTTCAGAAATCAAAAATCAAGAATCTGTTATGCAAGATCATAAAATATCTGAAGAAATATTAAAGAATTGTTATGATATATCCATTAAATCAACCAAAAATTGGATTCAAAAAAGAACCCAAGAATTAACTAAATTAAATCGAGATTCGTATTTTCAACAGCGTAAACGAATTACAAAATCAGCTGAACAAAGAAAAAAATTTACTGATGTTCAACTCAGGATAACCAACCAGAAATTAAGAGCCAAAAAGTTAAAATTGCCTACTAAACGACAAATTGAAAATCTAGAGAAAATAAGTGATGGTTTACGAAAAAAGAATCGAATGGAGCAATTCAACAAAATTCGGCAAGAAGTTCAATATCTAGAAAAGGAGCGTGAACGATGGGAGCAAAATTTAGAAGAATTAGAATTTGATTTACCTGAACAGTTAAAACGTTTAAAAAAATATAAACAATTAATAATAAATGCCGAATGTATTTCCTACGCCCGGATTATTTTGAAATAAATTCTATTTGATTTATCAATTGTTCTAAAGAAATTTCTTTTGATTCATAACGTTTTTTCAAAATTGGATGAAGATAACTCGGATTAAATTTCACAAATTGCAAAATAGAAAATAGAAACACTCTTTTTTCTTCATGGATATAAATAAATGAAAATCTTTCAAGTTCTTCCATTATAGCAGGGTTATTTTTAACAATAGTTAAAGCTATTTCAAAATCAATTCCATTTGAAACATCCTCTCTTAATAATGAGTTTAATTCTTTCACCCCTGGTTGTTGATGGATTTTAACAATATCTTGAATTAAATCGTCATCGATGATTTTAGAATTTGAAAAGTATTGGGTAATTTTTTCTTCAATTTCTATTATTTTAGGAGGTTTCTTTGGAGGTATTTGACATGCATAAGCATCATGAGTCAGATAAAATGAAATATCGCTTCCTGCATCATTTAATATGGATATCATACCTAATCTAATAAAAGGAGTAAGTAGTAGATCTAGATTTAAATTTGCATATCCGAATTTTTCTTCAAGGAGATCTTGTAATTTAGATTTGGAAAACACGCCTTTTCTTAATATCTGTAATATATCTATGCGACTTTTATCTTCAAATAACCTTAAAAATATTTGAAATTCATCTAAATCGGAATAATGTTTGATTGTAGTATAAGTTTCTGTAAGAACATGGGAAAAATAAGGTTTACCGACGTTATTGATTAAATTCTCCGCAATATTTTCTAAAATCTCTTCAAAAATTCGAACATCATCCTTTTCATCTAATTCTAATATGATAAAATAAGGTTGATTTTCTATTTTATGGATTTTTAGTAATGAACAGTAAAATTTCTTACTTTCCTTCATAGAGCAAAAATTTGAGTCGGAATTCATCTCAAGTTTTGCCCAGATTTTTAAAAGAATTTCATTTGGAATAATTTCTTCTTCAGGTGGGAATTGAACTATATTTAATGGGCCAGTTTTAACATTCCATTGAACAAGAATTAATTTTTTCATAATCTACTATCTTCAGATGTTTTTACAAACTAATAATTTTTAATTATTAATGAGATATAAAGATAGAAGAGGTTAGAAAATTCTTTTAAACTTGATACAAAGAAATATTAAGAAAATTTGCAATAATTAAGATATTAAATTTTTATCAATTTTACGTTAATGAACAGAAGGTTATGGACATTATGATATTAGAAGAAGAAAGTTATTTGAGTATGGGATTGATTTTAGCGGCATTTTTATTAATTTTTATTTTATGTATATGTCTTTTACCAAAAATAGGACCTTATACGTATGGGCAAAATCGATGGAAAAAATATATTAGATCTATTGATCCAAACATTGAGAATGAAATATCTGATAAAATCCAAAATCTCTCAGATGAAGATTTTAAATCATATTTATTGTCAATTCAGAAAAACATAAATTATAAATATAGAACAGGTAAAAAAGGCTTAAAAAACACCATTCTCAAGCGTTCAATGTTAAACATGATTAATAAACATACACAAGAATTGCCTTTTGAAAGAGTAAAACAAATTGAAGGAATATTTCCTCTTTTAAAACGTGTTTATTTCGGACCCGGCTTGAATAAAGAAGTTTACAATAAAAAACGATTTAAGAAAAAGTTCCATTTTAAGTTAAAACCAGATCAAACTGTCCCACAATTGAGTTCAATAATCGACCTTGCCCAATATTTTAATACTAAGGTGAATAATCTATTGGGTTATTCTTATAATCAAAAAAGAAGAATGGGAACTCATTATATAAAACGAAACAAGATTTTTGAAAAATTTGGAGATAGCACAATTCCAGATGATTATCGATATAATGAAGAATCTCCTAAAGATACAAATGATAAAGCAAAAAGAAAATCAAAAAATCAACCTGAAATAGAAATACCCTCATACCTAGAACCTGAAAGTCCATTTTATACTCATACATTCGTTGAGTTCCCAAATAAGAAGAGACGTTTAATTTCAAGCCCAAATTATCCGTTAAAGCAATTACAATTAAAAATTTTACATGAAATACTTGAGAAAGTGGAAATTCCCGATTATTGTTATGGTTTTGTACCGGGGAAATCTACAGTAGATAATGCCCGTGTTCATCTTATGGCTAATTCCCTAATAAAAATAGATCTCCTTAATTTCTTCCCCTCATTAAAATTTTGGCATGTTCTCCATGTTTTTCGAGGTATTGGATATAATCGACCCGTGTCCGGTGTTCTTGCTTGTATTTGCACAGACTGGTATCGCTTAAAAAGATTTGTTCCACAAGGGGCACCAACGAGTCCTATGATTGCAAATTTATACGCTTCAAGAATGGATGTTCGATTAAATGGATTATCAAAAAAATATGGTTTGAAATATTCAAGGTATGCTGATGACCTAACTTTTTCATCAATAAACGAAAAGATCCATGTAAGAAAATTCATATCCTCGGTTTATCATATTATTCGGGATGAAAATTTGTTTCCTAATTTTTCAAAAACGAAAATTTTCCGAAAAGGTAATCGAAAAGAAGTTACTGGAATAATAATAAATGAGAAGTTGAATGTAAAAAGAAAATGGGTGAATTCTTTACGAGGGGAGTTATATCGATACCGAAAATTTGGATTACCTCTAGGGGAAGAAGGGGAAGTTATTTACAATCAACTTCAAGGAAAAATCGCTTATTTGCATATGGTAAATCCTCAAAAAGCAGAAAAATATAATCAAATTTTTCAACAATTAAAAGAATTGAATAGGAAATAAAAAACTAAAGGAAAAAAGTTAAATCCCTGCAATCTACCGCATGTTTTTCGCTCAAAGAGTGAAAAAGTTATCCATACGCTATGTATGGATGAGTATTGTAATATGAATTCCTTCGTATTCCACCACGGTGTCTCACCGCAGCTTCCCAAATTAATGGAAACGCCAGGGATTTAAATTTATATTTACTTTTCATAATTTAAATTTTTGGGACATTCATCCTAGGAAACATTCGATTGAAGAAATAAAGCAGTATGAATAGAATTACAGCTTCCCCTATGATAAAAACCATTGATAAAATTGCCAAGTCATAGGTCATCATAATTACTGTAAACGCTGTAACAATAAAGACGTAAAAAATTGTATCGATTACAATAATTAGAACCCATTTCCAAACTTTTGCAGCGATATTGATTTCACCTAAAACATATTTATATCTCATTTTTCCAAATAATCTAACTCGCAATATCAAAGTGAGAATACCCGTTAAAGGACCAATAGCCATAGTGATTAAGGCAAAAACTAAATTTGTGAGAAACGATTCCTTTCCTATAGAAAGAATTAATGGAATAAATGATGAAATTGGTAAAATGATCAGCAACCATCTAATTTTTGCTTTTGCCTGATCCCTAGTATTTATCGGCAGAGATTGGGTTATTGTAGATCCTGACCTTTCTACATTCATTAAGGTATAGATTATCAAAACTCCGCTCATCATCCAATACGAAAGATTAATTACCATAACTACAGTTCCAAGTTCATCTCCCAAATCCTCACCTCCAAATGACATTGAGAAATACCCAATTAAAGGTAAGAGAATGGGCATCACAATCATCATTATAACTTGGATATCTCTTGAAGCCATTTTTTTATCTCTTTTGAAAAATGCATCAACAGGTTCCAAAATCGTGAGTTCGATATCTTTGATTTCTGTAATTTTTTGATTTTCTATTCCTTCTAACTTCTTAATTTTTGGGAAAATAATATTGTTCATTTTTTGCATAACTTTGCGGTAAAACCTTAGATTTACAATAATTAATACAAGAACACCCAAAACTGGACTCAACATTTGAATAGTAGAAATATTTTGATTATTGATATATATATATAGGTTTGAAATTAAAAATCCGCTACTGAATGGATATGGAATAATCGGAAGAATGTTATTTATTAATTGAATTTGCTCTAAATTGGATGGGTAATTCTTGAAGAACGGTCCCACTTTTGGGATGATCATTTGAAAACTTAAAGCGATCCCCAGCGTTAAAACTGCGTATCCGACCATAACTGAAACTCTAATTATTGAAGCCTTTTTTGAATTGACATCTGAGTTTTTCATAATTCTGTGGAGTTTTTCTCCGATTATAGCAAGCAATCCAAATGAAAAAATTATATTTAGAAATGAAATTATTAAACTGATCACAGTAATAAATATATTTTTTGTGACAAAAAACGTTGTTATGGGAAATCCAAGAGCTAAAACAAAAAATTGAGCATCAACAGTGCGGAAAAATGTAAAAAACGTTATTTTTTGAAGATCTTGTTTAGATAGGGGTAATGTAGTTAGCCATTTGAATTCTTCTCCGGAAAAAAATCCTGATGATAGAAAAACACCAAAAGTGACCAGAAATATCAGTTGAATCGCAAAAAATATACTGAAGGAAACCCCCCCTGCAAAAATTGCCCATTGGGAAGGGATTCCACTCTCAACTGCATCATTTAACAGTGAGTAAACTTGAACCGGTAAAATAACCATTGCAGCAAGATATAGCGCAACTACAACTTTCATCACGATATCTTGATTTCGCATATAATTTGAATTTTTTTCCATTTTTTCAAGAATTTGCGCTGTGTTTGAGCCGGCCATTTCGAGTTGAGACTCTAAAAAAGCTTCTTTATAGGCAAACTTTGAAATTTTGTAAAGTTGTTTATTGTTCATTTCAATCTCTTCTTAAATTTTTATGAATTCATTGTTTGACGCAGTTTATCTACAATATCATTAATGGAATCATCTTGGTCGGTCAATCTTAGAAAAATATCTTCCAAATCCATATCTTCATCCATTGCATTAACCAAATGTTTAAGAGTATCCATGGTTCCTTCAGCAACCATCTTACCCTGGTTAATAATACCAATACGATCACAGATATCCTCTGCTATTTCCATAATATGCGTCGAAAATAATACAGCTCCGCCTCTTTTTGTGTGCAATTCCAAAATTTCCTTAACGACCTTAACAGATTTTGCATCTAATCCAGTCAACGGTTCATCTAAAATAAGAATTTTTGGATCGTGCATAATTGCCGCAATAATTTGAATTTTTTGCTTATTTCCACGAGATAAGGTCGAAATTAGTCTCTCATAATACTCTACTGCGCTCAAACTCTCCAAATACTGTGCTAATTTAGGTGTTGTGGTTTTACCATCTAATTTTCTAATGGATGCGATAAAATTAAATAACTCTTTGGGAGTAAGTGATTTGTAAATCAATGGTTCTTCAGATACGTATCCAACCTGGTTTTTTATTTCTATTTCATCTTTTTGTGGATTCAACCCTAAAACAGAGATATCCCCTGCTTCCGGTTCTAATAATCCTAAAATTAATTTAATTGTTGTTGTTTTTCCGGCTCCATTTGGACCAAGTAAACCGTAAATTTCTCCTTTTTTAATTTGAAAAGACAATTCATCAACTGCTTGGACATCTTTAAAAGATTTTGAGATTTTTTCCACGTTTAATAAAACATCTTCATTATTTTCCATGATTTTCCACTGATTGATTATAATTTTTTATAATATTATATTTTTTACCTTATAATTTGCAACTATTTTAATGTTAATCCAAGGATTTTCATATTGCTTTGCATTAAAATTATTTTATAGTGTTTTTTTGAATGTTAAAGCGAATATAAAATGAATTCAAAATTAATTCAAAATTAATTCAAAATTAAATTAAAAATAATTTTATAAATAAAATCCAAAATCTTAAAATTATTTAAGACGATGAATCTAATAGAAATTATCCATCGATATTTTTTTATGTCTTAAATTTTATCCAAAGTGGGGGAAAATGTCTGAAATTCAAAATGAAATGCTTCAATTAGGCGTTTATGCTTTAGTTGTAAGGGGCGAAGGCCAAGATTTATTGATGGGAAAAAATGTTAGAGATTACGTAGAAATCAATGGATTAGAAAAACTTTTACAATTATTCATTGCAGATCTTGATAAGGTGTTCTCTTTCATCTACGATAACGACATCGCATCATATTTGAACGCGCTTGAAGAGAAATTTTCACTTGATTTAAGCTCTCTCCAAGTAAATATAGAGCAAAATATAGAAGCTATGGTTGAAACCGATAGCGATGATATCATGATTTATTACCTTGTTATTACTAAAACCCTGGAAAATATCAGACAGCAAGTTTTCGATATTAATGGATGGTCTTGGATAGAGAAATCACTCAAAAAGAAGAATAAAAAACTAACCAAAAAAATTAAGAATGATTTGAATTCTCTTGATGAAGAAGGCAACCAGGACCTATCACTGCTCTATAATCTTATTTTTACTAATTATCTCGCTAAAATCTATAAGGATAATGATATGTTAGAGAAAAGTCAAAAACTTATAGAAGATTCCATCAAAAACCTTATTCAAAATATAGAATGACATAAAATGGAATCCGCAGATAACGAGCACCCCCAATTTAAAATTAATAAAAAAAAATTGGGAGATAGATTGACTGCGATTAAGAATTATTCAGTTGGATCAACAGAAAATGCCCTAATTTTTCGAATGGTTTCTTTTCTGGAGACAAAATTACCGCTTAGCCATAATGAAATAAGTAAATACATTATTTACTGTTTTAAAATCTATAATGAAAAGTACTCGATTCCCTTGCAAAAAATCGTCCTTTTACCACAAGATGAGCGCCCCAAAGCAATGGAAAATCTCAAATCCATCTTTAATATGTGCTTCTCAGAAATTATAGAAGCCAAAAAAGGGACTCCTGCGCACTACTTATTGTTAATATTTGAAGACTATTTTAAAAGTTATGAATAATTTACAAAATTCGGTTAATTTTAAAAAAGCATGATCAATTATAAGATAAATGCTTTCAAGCGGTGATTTTTATTTTAAACCATATTTGATTACACATTTCACCTTTTTTCTCCAAATCCATTGATAAACCTAAGAATTTTTTCTGTCGGATGAAAGATAAGCCTTGCTTGAAGTGCTATAATATCCTAACACTTGCTATATCCATGGATACTCTTTATATGCTCATAATTCTTATGATTTATTATGGTGGGAAGACTTAAAAAGCGATATAATAATTTATATCGAAGTATATTTGTCAATATCGGCTTACAACAGAGATTCTTGTTTGCAACAATTATAATCATGTGTCCCGTTTGTCAATCAACATTGATTGGAACATATGGTACTAAAATGA
>JAUWOE010000219.1 GCA_030612265.1 Promethearchaeum sp. | reverse complement strand
TCCCGAAACCGTAAAACAACTAATACTAAATAACAACCGAGAAGGCTTATTCAAATACTTCGAAACACCGCTCAAGGAAATTGTTGAAAAATGTATATCCTACACCGCTAATTCGCTTTCCAATCATGAAATCGAGCGCCTAAAGTGGGAAAGTAGCGGTCTCGAAAGAAATATTCTTGAACTGCATCTTCCAAGCGACAATCCGATTCTGGAGCAAATTAACGAGCGGTTGAAATTCCATGTTAAAAATGGCATGAAATTATTTAAATAGAAAAAAAATTACAACATGATTCTCCTTTCTGGATATTTTACAGCTAGAAAAATACCTAATGCCAAGAAAATCCCTGCTACTATAAAATATATCCAATTTAATCCCGAACCAGGCCCAGGAAAATGCGAAACTAACGCTCCTAAGATATTTTTTAAAAATATTCCAAAGGGTAAAACAAATGCTAGAATTATTCCCATTGACCATAAAATTGCAGGAAGTATTTTTTCGATTACAACTAAGATTTTTGAAAGCGTATCTTGTAAATTCTGTAAAATCATTAATATCACAGCTCCTCCTCAATTGGCGCGGCGTACGAGATTATAAAATCATACAAACCAATTATTAAATTCAAACCTATTACTCCCATTGAAATATATACCATATTTTCAAAGTTTAAATAGAATGTGCCGGTTGCTCCACCCAAATCCAAAGCCACTGCAATGTCTAGAGCACCTGAAAATCGATATACATATAAATAAAATGCGTTCGCAAAGATTGAAATTATATCAAAGACCGCTTTCCTTGTTGAGTATTTTGGGGAAGCCGCTTTTGTAAATGATAAACTGGCAGTTATTGAACCCATCGCAACAATCCAGAATAAAATTACATCCACTTTAGCTTTTGTATAACCAAGATCTAAGGTCATTACTGTTGTATCTTGTAAGACTGAGCGAAAGATGTACATTGGGATAAGAATCTTTGTAATAATATTACTTAAAGCAGCACCAAATCCTCTAAGTAAATTCTTTGTTTTTGTGTCCATTTTGCATTCTCCTCCAATTATGGGATTCCGTATAAATCCTTCAGATCTTGTTTCATCTGGTCATAATCTACCAGAAAATAATCGCCATATGATATAGGAAACTCATAATCTAATCCAAAATTGATCAATCCTAAATTATAAGATGATGAAATAGATAAAGTTATGATAAAATCATAGGAATTTAGAATATATGGAAAACTCAAAGGCTTTAGTAAAGGTTCAAGACTTGAATTGAGTGCAATTAATGCATCAACCTCAGGATCATTCCAAGATCCTCCCATATCATCTAACAAACTTTGATTGTTAAAATATTCCCCTGTTGCTACAAGATCAATTGGATATGAGTTTTTCCCTTGTAGAGTTTTTTGATATAATATACTATCTAAAAAGGTAATTTCATGTGCAGAGGTCTTATTTTCCATATCAATTTTTAGAGATATTGTAAAATCTTCAAATGCAAAATAACCTTCATTTGTGAAATTAAGTGAAACTGAGATATTATTACCTGATGCTCCAAAATTTGCTTGTACACCACTTGGATCCATTTGAAAATTGTTTTCCAGATCGTTAACAATTAATATCATTGAAACTCCGCCCACTAATGAAGTCATAGCCACAGATAAAGTGATAAAAGTGATTACAATTTTCATTACCAATCTTACAATTTTTTGCCAAGCCATTTTCCTAACTATTAATTTGTTGAATTTAAATATATAATTATTTGATTGAAGGATTTATACTTAATATCGATATATAATATCGAGATATTACATAAAAAAAAGCATTTTTAATTTCTTTCTTTATAATTTATTATCAATCTTCGTCCAATATATCTCCATAGAGTTCTTTAGCGCATTTAGGGCAAACAGAATGAGAAAAAATCGTATCTGAATGGTCCTTTATATAAACTTCAACTTCATGCCAAGAATCATCATCATCACGGATCTTTTTACATTTCGAACAAATTGGAAGAATTTTTTGAAGATTTATTAATTCCATCTCTGTTTCTTTTCGTTTTTCAATATTCTTAATTAAAGCATTGAGAATTAAGAACATTACAATACCCGAAACTAACCAAATTATACCAAGTGAAATAAATTGAATCAAAAGATGATTTCCATCATTAATCAAGAATGTTTTAAACTCACTGGTTGTAAATATTATCCAGCTGGGTGCCTTATTAACGGGTCCGAAATCTATCCTATTTATAATATATTTCGGAGAGAACATACCATCTTCTATATATGATAAAACTCCAGAGGATATGTTATTTTCGGATAAAAATATGAATAAATCTGGAAAATCAGTCCGAATTTGCCATTCGCTTTGATTTAAATTAACGGGTTGACCGTCACTTAAAAAGTACCCAAACTTGGACACTTGGAGATCTGTAACGGAAGAGCGGTAGCACCCCATATAGGAATGCTGGAGTTTTACAATTTCTTATGTAACATGCCTATTCTATCAATATCCCCCCAATATCTTTTAATATCCTTAAGATTCTTTTTGCAAATCGCCTCCATTATAGTTTTAAATTATATTTATAGGAAGAAATACTCGTAAATTATGTTATCCTAAATCGACTTTCTCATGAATTTTGCTATACATGGGATATCTCTATATCTTTTTTTTGAAAAGAATGGATAATCCTGATTTAACTAGGTAAGTTCTTCCATAATGATTAATCAAAGAATTTCTATTTAAACACCCTCACTCGTTTAGAAAAGTAAATTACTTTTATTATTAAATGAAAAATATCTCAATCTTACGAATATTTATAAAGTGTCTAGATTTTTCCAAGTTTTTCTTAACTGCAAAAAACCCTAACTACTTCATTGGTTGAATAAAACTCGAATATGGAATTGGTTCTCTGTCATTTTTTTCTGACTTTTTTTCAAAATATTTTGGAAAAGGAATTAAATAATAATAAATTAACATATAAAATTGTATATATCAAATTAAAAACTTAGGAAATGAGCAAAAATGAAAGACTATAATGAAAAAGCAGCAATTCTTGCAGTCCGATATGCGGTTAATGTAAAACAAGGAGATCTTGTAATGATTCAAGGTTCTGAGGTCGCGAATGATCTCATAAAAGCCGTTTACATTGAAACATTGAAAGCGGGAGGACATCCTCTCGTTATGAGTGAAATAAATGGAATTAAAGTAGCGAAATTTAAATATGCCAGCGATGAACAGCTTGTATTTGTCAATCCCATGATGAAATTTTTGGTCACTAAGGTATCCAAGATGATTAACATATTTGCAGATTTCAATCGGCAAGAATTATCGTTAGTCGACCCTGAAAAGATTAAATTAACCACATCATCTCCGGAATATATGGAATTATTGAAAATTTATCAAGAGAGAGTATTTAAGAAGGAATTGGATTGGACAATCATTCCTTACCCATGTGATAGTTTCGCTCAAGACGCTAAAATGGATACAGAATCCTATAAAGACTTTATTTATAAAGCATTAAAACTTGATTCTGAAAATCCTGCCGATGTTTGGAGAGAAATCGATAAAGAGCAAGAAAAAATTGTCGAAATTTTAAATAAGGTTGAAAATATTCATGTACAGGGAGAAGACACCGATCTTACACTCTCTGTAAAGGGGAGACCTTGGATAAACTGCAGCGGGCAAAAAAATTTACCTGATGGTGAAATTTTTACAAGTCCTATTGAAAATTCAATTAATGGGAGAATTAGATTTACATATCCGGGAATTTTCCAAGGTAAAGAAATAAAAAACATTCTTCTAGAATTTGAAGACGGTAAAGTTGTTAAAGGAACCGCTGATGAAGGTCAAGAGTTGTTAGATACAATCTTAACCATCGAAAATGCGGATATCATTGGTGAATTCGCGGTTGGTACTAATTATGGAATACAAAAATTCACCAAAAATATGCTTTTTGATGAAAAAATGGGCGGAACAATGCATATGGCTTTGGGAATGGGCTTTCCTGAGACATTAAGCGAGAATACGGCATGCCCAATTCATTGGGATATTCTTAAAGATATGAAGAACGAAGATTCAAAGATAATTGCTGATGGAAAAGTAATATATCAAGCCGGAAAATGGCTTATATAAACAATCAGATTTGCCTTGTTATGTTTTTTTTTAATTTAATTCTAAAAATGGAGCATAAAAACCATATTCAAGGTAGAATTTAATTTAGAATATTTAAAAAAGAATATGGAAAAGGAAAATTATTAATTAAATAACGAATTAAATTAAAGATTTTGAACCAATTTTAATATCCAACACCGGAGATCCATTAAATGCATCCAGGTTTTTCACATACAAAGTGGTACCTTCTACTTTGACTAGTTCAACTTCAGAAATGCCTAATCTTGATGGTCGAAAAGGAGTCCTCGAAGCAAAAACACCAACTTTTTTTCCATCTAAACCCCTTGCGAAAGTAGATCTAATGGGTCGTTGAATGTGAAAATAAAATACAACCGTAATCCATTTTTCATCTTTTAATTTAAAGAGAAATGGTTTTTGAGATTCGAATAAATTAATTTTTGATATAGATGATTTAGAATTATCATTAGATTTCCCGTTAAATTCAAAAGTTTGCCCAGGATCCGTGTCATTTTCAACAAATCCTACTGGATAAATCTTGTAAGGTTTGCTTTCATTGTATAAACATGAATGGCAAACTAGTTTATCATCGATTTTAGAAAGATCGCATTGATCAATTTTTTGATTGCATACGTAGCAAGTTGGCATAATTTTCAATGAAAAAAATGTAGGAAATTTCAAAAAATTTTGCTTTTTTTATCTTAAGTAGACGTAAAAGGAATAACAATCCTTTAATATATTATGACAATATTATACTCTAAACTGGCTCGTGTTTATCACGAAATGTATCAAACCATTTTCGATTATGATGAAGAATTTCAGATTTATGATGCTTTTCTCAAAAAATATAATGGAAAGAAGGTTCTTGAATTAGGATGCGGTTCAGGTAATTTAGGACATCGCTTGGTGCAAGCTAATTATAATTATTTAGGTTTAGATTTATTTCCCGAAATGTTGACAATTGCTAGGGAGGAGTTTCCAAATATCAAAGTTCAACAAGGTGATATGCGTTCATTTGAGCTTAACCTGAATATGATGTGATAATCATTTCTGGGCGATCTTTTTGTTACTTAACTACAAATAATGAGGTTATTCAATGTTTAATCCATGTTTTTAATCATCTTAAACCCGATGGAATAGTCATATTTGATAATTTCTATGCACCTAAAATTTTTGATGATTTTCAGACAGATATGGTGATAGAAACTACTTATCAATCACGAAAATATAAACGTATCAGTAAAACAAGCCCCAACCTTCAATCAGGGTGGACTTGGAATTGGGATGCAAAATATATAATCGAAGAAAATAAGGAGACGCAAGAATATCATGATTCTTCAATCCTTCGAGCATTTACAGAAGATGAACTCCAACTCTTCCTTAGTCTTTGTGGTTTTCATATCTTAGAATGTAAAAAAGAAGCGAGTGCAATATGGACTGTTGCTCAGAAAGGAGATTCTATTAAGGAATTAATTCAAAAAATGGATCCTATAAAATAATTGCCCCAAAAAACAGTATTATAAATCCATTTCTATGTGGCATATCTCCCCAGTTTGGAGATGATTTTTCGATACTATCGGATCACTGCCCCTAGCATAAGATATTGCCCCTGTAAGGATCCCTCCCACAGGACAAGCCGTATGTCCTTCAAGATCATAACCACCTACCCTTTTTGGACAAATTCTACACTTTTGGACAACAACTTTTATTTTATTATCCTCAACGTTAAGGTCTAGTTCTTCAGCAAGATTGATTACTTTCATTAGTTCTTGAACAAGTTTTTCTTCCGAGTCCGATACTTGGACTAATTTCTGATCCAACATTTCTTTCATTAGTTCTCTTCCAATCCAAAGGCTCAAAGCATCAGTAGCATCTTGTGTTCCGGTCGCATCATTTAGAATTAAATCTTTTGTTTTAATTACCCCTAATCCTAAACCAATAATGGCTTTATTTAGAAAAATTTTTGACATTTCCAATTTTCCAGCTCTTGATGTAAATATTCCCATTTTTTTTCCTCTTTTTATTATTTTTTTATTTTTTTTTTTGACATTAATTTATAAATTATCAGTCGAATTCCTTTTTAAAAATAACACCCTCTTCAACATATTTCTCCAATAATTTTGTAATCGTGCTTAACTCGATCTTTCTATTTAGCGCTTTCTCCATCACTTTACAGCTTTCTAAGATTTTTGATAAAGTGATTTCTTTTTCTGTTGCAATCATATTAAGTAACCTCTTTTCGATTATGTTTGGAATGCCTCTGTCTCTAAGCTCTTCACATTTAAAATTGCATCCGTAGATAATTTTCTGATTTGTTGGTAAATTTACCACAATATTATCATGAGCTTCTTTCATGTTGTTTTCGATGTTTGATGTGTCATGGACTTGTTCAACATGCCTCACTTCATAATTTCTATCCACATAAACCACTAGCACATGTTCATC
>JAUWOE010000070.1 GCA_030612265.1 Promethearchaeum sp. | reverse complement strand
CTGCCCAGCAGAAATTAAATAAGTTTTCGGAAGGGATAAAAAACTCGGAAAAAATATTGGATGCAATAAATAGTGCTTTTTCAACAGGGGCAGTGTTAAATAATGAAAATGCTCCAGGTCTTGTAGAACTTTGTAATACCATATTCGCATGATAAAATAAGATAAAAAAAAAATTCGATATTATAAGCATCTATAATTTTATTCCAATACCATGAAAAAACACATTTTATATTTCTGAGGAGTAATCAGCGCGATTGCTTCAATTTTCTTATATGCTAATTTTTACGTTGACAGTTTTTTTGCTGGAGTAGCTGCCAATATGTAAATTTTTTTTTATCTCTTTTTATTTATTTTTCTGGGTTTCTGATTATATAAATTTCAGAATTATAATTCCAATTTTTCACGTGAATTAGAAGATTTTATATATTATTTCGACAAAATTAATTTATAAATTTTAGAAATGACACATCTCATGGAACATTTCCTCGATTATAAGAAAAATGAAATTAAAGATTCAATGATTTTCTCTAAATCTCCTGCTCCAACAAAAGAAGAACTTGAAAAAAGATTAGTGCTTGTTGAAAATCAAATTAATTGGTTGGAAAAAATAAGAAAAACTATTAAAAACCAAATGCACGATCTTGATTTTTAATTTAAACTATAAAAATAATAAATCTTCCCTAGTTTTCAAAAATATTTGCGAGTCGTCCTTTGGGATCTTTCCCCATACCGAGAAAATAAAGTCTCATGAATTTTTCTTATAAGTATTTTTAACTTTATACTTTATTTATATATATGAGCTGAAAATCATCATGGAATATGATATATTAAAATATAAAATCTATTGGAAAGAAAAAGAACAGAAAGAAAAAGAAAAAATGGAACATCTAAGAAAATCCATGATTTCGGCTATGAAAAAATGTGCTTTAATCTTAAGGAAAAAATACAATGTGAAAAAGATATATCTTTTTGGCTCATTATCAAGAGAAAGAATTATTGATGAACATTCTGATATAGACATTGCTGTAATCGGTCTTGATAATAAAAAATACTTTGAAGCGTTAAACTTACTTTATAACATAGTTCCAAAAGGAGTAAATGTAGATTTAATCACAATCGAATCTATAGATGAAGAATTTAAGAAACATATTTTAAAAAAGGGAATTGTTATTGAATGAGGAAAAACCATTTTAAAATTCTCTCAAGTGAGATAAAAAAAGAAATAAAAACATTGAAACACCTAGTTAATGAGAAAAACGATTTTTTTAATAGAAATAAAGGCACTGATTATGAATTAGAAAAGAATTTTCATAAACTAAGGGTATACGGGAGTATTTTACATGATTTTTACACATGCATAGAAAAGATCTTTAGGAAAATTGCAATTGAAATGGATGAAGAATTACCCAAAGGACTTTCTTGGCATAGTGAATTATTAGAAAGAATGAATCTAAATATTGAAGATGTAAGAATTAAAGTTATTAAGAAAGATATGAAAAGGAAATTATATGAATATCTCAGGTTTCGAGATGTATTTAGGAACGTGTATGGATTTGATTTAAAATGGTAGAAGATGAAACACCTTGTCATCGATCTTGAAAAAGTTTTTAATGAAATCGAATCATCGATAGAAAAATTCTTAAATTTCATCATAAAATTAAGTTAATAAAATATTAATTCAAAGCTTTTAAAAATGTGTTTAGAGAAAAATGAGGCCTTCTAGGTTGGTTTCCCAAACCAGTCGACTGATTTCAACCTCTATAAAAAACTTTTAATCTGTTTAACACGAGTACGAAGTGTTACTTCTGTAATTCTGGCCACATCAGCAATTGCGGCTTGCGTCCTTTTTTCTTGACTGTTCTTTGAACTCATATAGAGCGCTGCAGCAGCCAAACCCTTGGGATCTTTGCCCATCGATTTTAAACCATTCTTTCGTGATCTAGTTAACATATTAGCTGCATCAGTCTGAACGCCCATAGACAACTTTAATTCATTTCCAAATCGGAATACCAGTGATCGTGTGGTAACCGGTTTATACTTCATTTTTAACACAGGAAATACCATTCTAACAATAAGACCAAGGGAACGGTGAACGCTTCTTAATGGAATCATCGCTACCTCAGTTATCTCTTCCAATAACCGAGGAAATTCATGAATCCGTATCGCTGCATATAGACTGGCAGTAACGAAACCATCTATTGAGCGTCCCATTGTTAGTTTTTGTTTAGCAACCTCTGTATAGATTTTCCATGCAGTTTCTGTTATTTGTGATGGAATTGATAATTTTAAGGATAATCCATTTAGTTTGGGCTTAGCTTCCCAGAAATTTCTTTCTAAAGACGATACTAGCGAACCTTGAATTTTCGATAAACGTGAAAATAGTGCCTGTTGTTTTGCTTCTAAATGATGACCTCTAGCATCGGTTGCTACACCCGTTATAACTGTTCGGGGTCCAAATGATCGCCATTTTGGTTCAGTCCGTCGACGCGATGCAACTTCTTCAGTTGTGTATGCCCTTCTTTCAGAATCTACAAAAGCCTGTCCGAAAGTTAATCCACAATTTTTACAAACGCGAGTCGAGTCTTCAGTTACTATGATATCAGGATCTTGACAACATGGTTCTTCTGAATCATCGAAGTCATCGAATTTTTTTGGGTGGTGCATAGTAAACTTCTCTTAATAGGTTTATTACAATAAAACACAAATTTGAGTAATTCATAACAAATCTGTGAAAACCATTTAGTTTTAAATTACGTATATTGTGTAGAGGTAATCATATCATTTCCTTAATAATATGGCTTTTGTTACCAAGAAAAATTAACCTCACGATCTTTTTAAACATTTGTGATATAATTCTGAAAATTGCAGTGAAACATAATTAAAAAACTAAAACAAAACAATAAGAAAAACTTAGATCTAGAAGTTTGATTAAAAACACCAATTTTTCTTGGTTCTACTATGATTTTCTTAATTTGAAAGTTTTTATTTGACACGAAAATATATTCTAATGTATTAGGTTAGATTGAATTTAAGTGACTTATATGATAGAAATTATAATATACGGGCGTGGGGGAATGGGTGCAGTAACAGCTGGAAAGATTTTGGCTGAAGCTGCAATTTTAAGTGAAAATTACCCAGAAGTCTCTGCTTTTCCATCATTTGGAACGGAAAGAAGGGGCGCTCCTGTTATGGCTTTTTGTCGAATTTCAGACGAACCAATTTGGACAAGAGCGCAGATTAAACAAGCAGATTATGTAATTGTCTTGGATGAAACGGTATTTGAGGATCATGTTATTGATAGAATTAAAACTGGGGGCGCTTTAATTCTAAATACTTGGCAATGCCCTGAAGATGTAAGGAAGAAATATAATTTTGGCAATCGAAAAATCACAATAGTCACTGCAGATTTAACTCAGATTGCATTTGATTTGAAATTATTAAACCGTGAAAACCAACCTATAGTCAATACTTCGGTTCTTGGTGTGATTGCCAAATCTTCTATCAAAATTTCTCTTGAAGATGCAAAAAATGCCATTGAAAATAAGTTTGGAAAAAGTAAAAAAACCGATCTAAATGTAAAAGCGGCAGGAATGGCTGCAGAACAAGCATTAGTAGAGGAGGTTAAATAAATTGACCCATACTGAAGAAGATATCAAATTTGAACAACGGGTTTCCAGATCAATTTTATCATCAAGACAGACTGCAGCCATTGGAGAAGCTGGAAAAACCGGTACTTGGAGAACGATGAAACCGATTTTACACGATGAAAAATGTATAGTAGTAAAATCTGGGAAACCATCTTGCTTTCTTTGTTGGATGTTTTGTCCTGAAATTTCCGTATCTAGAACTATTCCACCTGTTTTTGATTATGATTATTGCAAAGGTTGCGGGGTTTGTGCTAATGAATGCCCAACTCAAGCGATCGAGATGATTCCAGAGAAAGAAAACCCTTCATGTGAATCTAATGAAGGAGGCAAATAAAATGGTAAAAAAAATAGTAATAACGGGAAATCATGCTGCGGCTTACGCTTGCAAAAGTGCAGGTGTAGAAGTAGTTGCAGCTTATCCAATTACTCCACAAAGCCCTGTTGTTGAAAAAATATCCGAATTCGTTGAAGCTGGAGAAATGACTAAATCGAATACACAATTTGTTTGCGTTGAAAGTGAACAATCTGCAATTTCAGCAGTAATAGCTGCTTCAGCTACAGGATGTCGTGTTTTTACAGCATCAAGTGCAAATGGTCTTGCTTATATGTTTGAATTGCTTTGTTGGGCCGCGGGATCTCGTTTACCCGTTGTTATGTGTATCGCGATGCGCGGGTTAGGTGCTCCATGGACTGTATGGACGGATCACCAAGATGCTTTTTCGGTTAGGGATGTTGGATTCATGCAGCAATTTGTTGAATCTAATCAAGAGATTTACGATACGGTCCTGATGTCCTATAGGATTGCTGAAGACCCACGAGTTTATCTTCCTGCATTCGTTTCTTATGATGGTTATATACTTTCCCACACTATGATGCCTGTACAAATTGAAGATGATGATAAGGTATCCAAATTTTTACCTACTTTAAAACCCCATACAGATTTAACAAATATGGGAACACGACCTGGTTTAAATCCAGTAACGCCACCAGATTTGACAGTAAGACCAGAAGGAAATACACCCGGTTATTACGAATTTCGATACAGCATGCAAAAAGCCCATGAAAATGCATTTGAGGTAATTGAAGAAGCTGCTAGGGATTTTGCCAAAATATTCGGACGCTCCTATGGAAACGGAATTTACAAAGCCTACAAAGCGGATGATGCCGAAATTCTTATTTTTGCAGTCGCAAGCGTAGCTTCTGAATCACGGGGCGTTGTGGATCGCTTAAGAGAAGAAGGATTGAAAATTGGATTAATCAGTTTGAAACTATTTAGACCATTTCCAGTTAAATATTTGCGCGAAGCCTTCAGTAAAGCGAATCTTGTAGTTGTATTTGATCGTGATATAGGTTATGGTTATGAAGGAATACTTGCATACGAGATTAAAGCAGCCCTTTATCCATCGGAAAACAGACCAATTATCAGAGGTTTCATTGTTGGATTAGGCGGTCGAGATATTACTCCCGAAGATTTAATCGGTGGGGTTAAAAAAGCTGTTTCAGAGAAAGATGATAGGAATGTGCAATTGGCTACACACACAGATTTCATTGGTCTCAAGCTCGATCAATTGGGTTTCAAGAAAGGAGGGAACTAAAAATGGTTATTAAAGTTAAAGATTTACCAGAAGAAGAATATATACTCCCCGGTACCCGAATGTGTTCAGGATGTGGGCTTCAAATTGCATATCGATGGGCATTAAAAGCTTTAGGCCCAAATACTATTGTTTGTAATCCTGCATCATGTAGTACCGTGACGGGTGGAGTAGGAGGCTATACACCTATTAAAGTTCCGGTGATGTATAATTGTTTTGAAACCGTTGCTGCTCATGCATCAGGAGTTTCTGCAGCTCTGGCCGCTAAAAAGAAAGATAAGGAAATCGTTGTAGTGGCATGGGCTGGAGATGGTGGAACCTATGATATTGGAATTCAAGGCTTAAGTGGGGCTGCAGAACGGAGAAGTAACTTCATTTATGTTTGTTATAATAATCAAGCATATATGAATACCGGAATACAGCGCTCTAGCGCAACACCATTTGGAGCAAAAACTACAACAACACCGATAATCGGGAAGGCTCAAGTTAACAAGAACATGTTCAAGATAATGAGGGCGCATGGTCTTAGTTACATTGCCACCTGTGCTACTGGTTATCCTCAAGATCTTTTTGAGAAATTTAAGAAAGCTCGAGAATTTAACGGAAAGGGTGTTCGATATATTGAGATTCTTAGCAGTTGTCCTCCAGGGTGGGGTCATAAGGTTAATGAATCGGTTGAAGTAACTAAAAAGGCTGTAGAAAGTGGATATTGGCCTTTAATGGAAGTTATCGAGGGAAAATTAGTAATATCAAACCCAAGCAAAAAATATATTGATAAATCCAAACGAAAAGATGTTCGGAAATATTTAAAGATGCAATCCAGATTCAAGCATTTTACAGAGGATGATTTTAAGGTTTGGGAAGAATATATAGATGATTTATGGAAGGAACTCGGGTGGGAATTAGAAAAACAAGGAGATCTTTAGAAATTTTACATTTTTTCTTTAAATTTTAATTAAACTTTTTTTTTCATTATTATATAATCATAAAATTTTATTGTTACCATTTTTTTATATACTTAGAACATATTATCTAGTTGAGTTCGCAAAAGCGGAAAATTCGGATAGAAATGACAGATTCAGAACTAAAAAAAATTAGTGAGCAATTAACCAGGGCTTTAAGAGAGAGGGATAGATATCGGAATGAGCTAGATAGATTACAGCGCCGAATACAAAAAATGGCTATCCCCCCATTACTGTTGGCAACAATATCACGCTTAGTTGATGAAGCGTTTGTAGTAATTCATACACCATCCGGAAATGATTTTCTGGTTGCATCTCCATTTGAAACACTAAAACCTGGAGATACTGTCGGTGTTGATCAGCAAACCCTTAAAATTGTGAAAATATTGCCTTCAAATGTCGATTCCTTTATTGCAGGAATGGAACTTGACGAGAAACCCGAAGAAACCTATGAAGACATAGGCGGTTTAGATGATATTATAGTTACTTTACGAGAAGTAGTAGAACTCCCCCTTACAAACCCAGAACTCTTTCAGATTATCGGAATTGAACCTCCAAACGGTGTGTTATTGGAAGGTCCACCTGGAACCGGAAAAACCTTGATTGCGCGTGCAGTTGCAAATGCTACTCATGCAACTTTCATACGACTAGTCGGTTCTGAATTAATTCAAAAATATATTGGAGAAGGTGCACGTCTTGTTCGTGAGTTGTTTTCATTGGCTCGAGAAAAAGCACCCGCAGTATTATTCATTGATGAGATCGATGCTGTAGCTTCTAAAAGAACTCAAGATTCACAAGTGTCGGATCGGGAAGTACAAAGAACTCTGATGCAGTTATTGGCGGAGATGGACGGATTTGAAATAAATGAGCAAGTGAAGATTATTGCAGCAACAAATCGACCCGATATATTGGATCCAGCAATATTACGACCTGGACGATTCGATCGTATTATTAAAGTTGAACTCCCAGATGCAAAAGGAAGACTCGAAATTTTCAAGATTCATACACGCAGAATGCCGCTTGATGAAGGTGTTGAATTAAAGAAAATCGCTGGAAACTTGGAAAACTTGTCTGGGGCTGATATAAAATCAATTTGTACCGAAGCAGGAATGAATGCTATCAGAGTTAATCGACGGATAGTACTCAAAGAGGATTTCTATAAAGCTTTTGAACAATTTATAAGAAAGCTAAGAGAAGGGCGCCCAGCGGCTGCTGTATATTCTTAAAATTAATACCCTCTCCTAAAATTTTTTTTTGTGAATCCTTTTAAGAATCATCTTCTAATATCTTTTTTGTGAATCTCAACTGGACTTTGGAAGTAACTATACTTCTAATATCATTTTTACTAATAATAATTGCAGTAATTATCGCTTATATTCAGTATTTAAAGACCAAACATAGAACTTTTCTTTATTTAACCTTAACTTGGATAAGTATTTCATTGTTTGCACTTTTTGAAGCTCTTTCTTATTTATTTCTTTCAACAATATTATTTCGATATCATTTCTATTTCATAATATTTAGTGGATTTTTTCTTATTATGTCTGTGGACTCTTTCTCCAGATATTTTATTGATCCTATAAAAATTACTATATGTGGAATTCTGTCAACTTTATGTATTGTGGTATTATATTTACCTGATTCCATTGTTCCTTATACTTTTTCAAATGGAGATAAAAGTTTGAGTAGTAATGGACCATTAGTTATGATGACAACAATTTTTTTTGCATATATGGAAATATTATGGGTTTATCAAGCATTACGACTTTTTATTACCTCTTCATCGGAATTGAAGAAATATTCATCTCTTAATTTAATCGGAGCTTTTTTTTTTGGAATTATTCCAGTTTTAGCAATGGCAACTCGTTTTACATTAGTTATTCCTGGATGCGGTTTTATTGCGATTTCATTAGGTGCAATAATCTCTACAACTGCTTTTGCACTTCAACCAAAACTAAGAGATGTGTTACTTGAAATCTCCAGAGACATTCGAATTCAAATGCGAAAGCAGTTGGAAGATCAAATATCTGAGAAAGAAGAGCAATATCAATTTTTGTATACTTCAATGTCTGAGGGAGTAAGTGTTAACAAAGTTCTTTACAACGATGAGGGCGAAATTGTTGATTTTATTATAGAAGGAGTAAATCCTGCTTATGAAAAATTGTTTAAAACAGTAAAAATAGATGCAATTGGATTAAAAGGTTCTGATGCGTACAAAGAATATTATCAAATCTTTTTAAAACGTTATAATCAAGCAAAAACTGAAGGAAAACCACAAGTTTTAGAAGTTACTTTTCAAAAAATTAAAAAGATATTATTTATCTCGTTATTTATAATGCCAAAAGAAGGTCAATTTGCCAATATATTTATGGATGTTACCGCTGAAAGAAAAAGAGGAAAAGAACGGATTAAAAGTGATAAAATTAAATTAATTGGAGATCTTGCTGGTGAACTAGCTCATGGTTTTAATAATTTACTCACATCGATAATTGGAAATATTGAACTTGCCAAGTTATCAAATACTTCAAATTCTCAAAACAATGAACTTTCTGATTTTCTTAGTGATGCTCGAAATGCTGCATTTCAAGGTAAAGATTTAGCAAACTACTTTTTAACTTTTGCTGAAGGTGGTGCACCAATTAAAAAAACGATTCATATTGAAAAATTACTGCGTGATGGTGCAAAAATTTCACTTATTAAAGCGAATATAAAAAGTGACTTCAATATTTCAAAAGATCTATGGTTAGTTGATTGCGATGAAGGTCAAATTCAACAGGCAATGATTAATTTATTAATCAATGCTAAAGAATCGATGCTGGAGGGCGGAAAAATAGAAATTTCAGCGGTAAATGAAATTATAAATGAAAAATCCGTTCCTTTGTCATCTGGAAAATATGTTAAAATCACAATAAAGGACAATGGAGTTGGAATCCCTCCAGAAAATATTGAGAGAATTTTTGATCCGTTTTTTAGTACTAAGCAAAGGGAAGATCAAAAAGGAATGGGACTAGGGTTAACAATAACTCATTCGATTATAAAAAGACATAACGGGCATCTTATTGTTACCTCTAAGGTAGATGTTGGAACTACAATTGAAATTTATCTTCCCGCATCTGAAAGCTATTCCATTAATTGATATATCAAATTCATTGTTATTATAATTATTATTATTCAAATGATCAATTATTCAAATGATCAGTTGATGATCTGCTAAATAATGGGCTCTTCAACGTTTAGATAGTAGTATTTTTTTTTCCATATTAGAAATAAAAATGGATACGCTTAGATATAAAATTCAAAACACCAAGGAAATTTTGTTATCGCGCTTATCTTATTCAAGTGCTGAAAGAAGTGAAATTCTTCAGAAGCTTGGATATTTGCGCGTACCTCTTGAGGTTATGAAAGGAAAAGCGTCAATAAAACATACAAGAAATTATTTGCTCTTCATATTTATTACATATTTTGCAATTAGTGTGTATGCTCAATTGGTTTTTCCGGAAAATTACTCCGTTTTTCGGAACACAATTAGCGATCAAGGTAGTTTAATTTTAAACCCTGTTGGCGCTAAACTTTATAATTTTGGAATGATAATTTTGGGAATCTTAGCCATTCCACATTTCCTGTATCTTTACAATATCCTAAAATCTCTTTCAGTTGTTATTTCGACTATTTCAACTGCACTTGGGATTATTTGTTCAATTTCATTAAGTTTTATTGGAATTTTCCCACTCGATTTTAGAACACCACATTTAATTTTTGCAGGAATATGTTTTATTGGGATTTTTATAAAGGCAAATACTGATTTAATCCTATTTTTAATAGAAAGAAAAAAACAAAGGAAACAAAAATTTAACTCAAAATTGCCCAACATTATCATGATAGGAATTTATTATTCAATTTTTGATATATCATTCCTTATGTTAATTATAACATATCTTATTAATGGTAACATTGTTCCTTTTTGGGAATGGGTTTATTTTATTGCAATTCTTCTGTGGATGTTTGGAATATATCGAGTAAAATAAATCTTCATACACACATTATGGGATTTGAATGCTAATCTTAAAGGATTTTGCTACTGCACGATAATATTTCATTGTAATATTATAATCATTTTTTTCTATTCGGCTTTCAAAAACAAGATTATGTTTTTTCAGATCATCTAAATGGCGTTTTATCGTTCCAGGATTTAATCCAATAGTTTGACGTAAATCTTGAATTGTCATATCTTTTTCGAGTAAATGTTCCAAAATCAACTTTTTTTTATCGTGTAAAACAATTAAAACAAGAGAACTATCCGTAATGATTAATTTATCTTTAATCTCTTGAATTTCTTGTTTTTCAGTTGAGTTGATATTTGTATTTTTACTCATTTTAGCCACTTTAAATTTTTTCCTTTTCTTCTATTTACTCTTTTGACTCCGGTTTAAATCGTTGGAATTCCACATTATTATAAATTCCATGTGCAATTAATGATAACATAGGAAATCCGAACATTATTATTAAGATAAAAACGATTCCAAATAATACATATAAAAATATAAATCCATAAACTTCAGCTAAAATCCCTATGGTAATTATTGGAACTATAAAAATCAGAAAATAAGTTCCCCAGGTTGATATGATTCTTTTAGGATTACTCTTAATTATTCTAATACTTTCAATATAACTCTGTTTAAAATTACCTTGTGAGGTTAAGCTTGGAAAAGCATGGATGAATAGAATAAACCATATAAAAAATAGAATCACTTCCCCTATCATAAAAACTATTTGAACGAAATCTATGGTGATATCATGAAAAATAGGTGGACCTGAACCACCCATTCGAAATACTACTGAAAAAAAACCATTTAATATGAATAAAGCAAACGATAATAATGGATATTGCCACCAAAACCGTTTAAAATATGTAAACGAATTCTTAAATTCTGCAAACATTTCACCTGAAGACATTATATCATACGCTAAACCATGTTGAGAATTTAAAAATGCATAAAATATTGAAATAGCTATTAATCCTATTAGCATTCGAAATACCCGAGAAATTCCAAAATTATCAGATACTTGACCAAAAAAATCACTCAACGAAATCGAGGGAATTAATGCAACAATTATCATTAAAATTGAACCTAAAACAAATAATGTTAGAAGGAATGCTAAAACTGCAAAAATTTCCGTTCCTATAAATGCCTTATAATTATCTTTTAGTAATTGCCACGCTATTTTGAAATCTTTTTTCGTATCTGAAAATGTTGAAGATTTTTTATTGGTGTTGGTCTGCATAAGGAATCATTGTCATTTATTAAAAAAAAATTTTGTAATAATTTGAAAAAATAAAAAAATATATTAAGAATTTTTAAACTATTTGTTTTGTCTTCTTCTAAACACTAAGTATGCTATGGCTAAGCATATTACGGACCAAACCAGCATTCCAATAATAGCACCGGTCGCATCTGGAGTTATCCATGAATAAAATGTATTCTCACTAACACCTTCGGGACCGCGATGGAATGGAATTTCCATAAACCTTTCTTCAGGCATATGAAACCAACTTGTTATAATGTTGGAATAGTATGTTAACATGAAGAATGGTTCAATTGTGACTCCAGTTACCATCAAAATCATCGTTAATAGTTGAAATACTATTAAAACTATCAAAATGGTGTAGATTGTTGCTGATGAAGAGCGTTTCATGAATGAACTGAACAAAGTAACAAAGCTTAGCAATGCAAATGTGTATAAGAGGGACCAACCCAAGGAACCCCAGATAACTTTCGGAATTCCATCATATTTTATGAATGTTGCTATTGCCACTAATACATAATAAAATGATACAGCAAGTGCTGAATAAATATAGCGTGCAACTATACGTCCAAATAATAACCTATCTTTAGTTATCTTAGGAAACAATAAATTTCCTGTATTTTTCTCAAAATCTTCGGCTATCATTGAACCTCCAAACATGGATGCAACAATGAGAATTATGAAGGAGATCATAAATAAATATCCTTCAAAATATTCTGCTGGGTCTTCTGTAGGAATTGCTCCATTACTTTCATCAATTATTTCAATAATTAGGAAAAGTGCAAAAATTAAAAAACTCATTATTAGCATTGAGACCATTTTTTTTCCATTTCTTAAAAACTCAAATTTAATTGTTTTCTCGATTTGTAAATAACTTCTTTTTGTCCCAATTTTTGTCCTTTGCTCAGTTAGGGACATTTCCTCTGGTTGAATATGTGTTTGTGTTTGTAATTCTGCCATTTTTTTCACCTAAACTGTAATTTCTCCTTTTTGTTTTGGCTCTATCTCTCTTTTGTGTAGAGATTCTGCTACCTTTTCTTTAGATTCACTCATAAATTTAAGATAGAGATCTTCTAATAACCCTGCTTTAGGAACTGAGAATTCTATTACGTCTATTCCAGCAGAAAATAGAGATTTGAAAATTTCTAATTGATTTTTTGGATCTCCATTAAAGAGAATCTCAAATATTTCGGTATCTGGATTGAATTTAATGTAATCTGGCTTGTTTTCCAATCCTGTATGTGAACCAATAATTTGATCTAAACGTTTTACCATATCATCTGCCCCATTTTCTGGGATTTCTAGTAATTCCAATTGAATTTCACTTTTCTTTGCCATTGATTCCAACTTCTCCAACGTGTCACAAGCAATTATTTCTCCATTAGATATCATGGCTACGCGATCAGCTACTTCACTAACCTCGTACAGTAAATGACTGCTAAAGAAAACGGTTTTTCCCATATCTTTTAGCTTTAATATAAATTCACGCACCATTTTACGGGCAGTCGGGTCTAAACCAGTATGTGGTTCATCCAAAACTATGATATCAGGATCATGCACAATAGCAGAAATAACCCCAATTTTTTGGCGCATTCCTTTTGAAAATGTTCCAATTTTTTTATCAATCCATTCGGACATACCAACCATTTCTACGATTTCTTCAACTCTCTGGTTAATTTTACTTTGTGGATAACCTTTTAACTCACCAAAATAAGAAAGAGTTTCTCGAGGTGTCATGTTAGCATAAAAGAAAGGATTTTCAATTAAAAATCCAATATTATCTAAAAGATAATCTTTGTTTTTTGATGTCAGTTTTTCTAACTCACCATTCCCACGTATCCATACCTCTCCTTCAGTGGGTCTTAATAAATATGCCATCATTTTCATCGTTGTTGATTTACCTGCGCCATTCGGGCCTAAAAATCCCAAAATTTCACCTTTGTGAATGTCAAGATTTACATTTGACACAGCAGTAAAATTACCGAATTTCTTGGTTACATTTTTAAATCGAACGTAAACATCTGTGTTTTTACTATTTTTGCTCATTTTATTCATCTAATTCAATTTTTGTCGATATATTTTTGATGTTGCGAAAATAAAAAATATATAAAACAAAGATTTAAAATTATATAAATAGAAATTATAGACGTATTTAAAATTTTGGCTTATATTTTATTTTTTAGAATAGATTAATCAAATATTGGCTATATTGCATTTTTAGAAAATGAGAAAAATTTGTCAGAATATTAAGAAAACTGAAATACATAATATAAGACTTAATTTCAATTATAATTATTGTGGAATTGCTTATATCATCAAAATATTTAAATATTTGATATCAAAGTGAAAATCGATAAAATTAGAATAAGAAATGAAGCAAAAAGAAAAAAGAAAATGAATTATTATATGGTTTTTGTTAAAATAATGAGTGGATTATCTAAATTATTGCTCATTATCAAATTAAAATGCTATACCCGTTTTTTAACTCGATTTTCATTCTATCATTTATTTTTCTTACAATATCATTTTCCGGAGGAAAGCGGGATTCAAGTAAATCTCGCTCAATCGGCCCCGCTTCCCAAATTAAACGTTCCAACTCATCAGTTGACAAAGATTTCGGTTCTTTACAATATTTATTTGCGAGAACAAGCGGAGAGTGTTCATAATATGTGGCGAGTGGTTTTAGATCTCTGTCAATATTCTTGTCAGTTTCTTCAAAATCATCATAAAGATCTCTTTCAAAAAATACTGCTTCTTCAAATTTAAATTCTTCATCATCATCAAAAGGCCGTAAAAGATTCTTCCCCTTTGTTGTTAAATTTTCGACGCTGAACGAATAACCAAATATATTATTATTGCGGAACGGTTTATTCGGTAAAGTTAGATATGGATCAACCCAAATGGATTGAAGATATTCTTTAAAAGGTAATGTAATTAATGGATTTTCAAGGGTATCAAAATTAAAATATAGATTTTCAAAGTGTATATTCGATAAGCTCCTTAAGGGATTTTTATATAGCTTTAATAAAGAATATTTTTTGAGATTTACAAATGATTCGGGCAATCTGGTTAGATTATTGTACATTAAATTAATTGATTCTAAGTTTGTCAGATTTCCGATACTTTCCGGTAGCGAATTAAGATCAGTATCTATTAGTTCAATTTTTCTTAAATTTGTCAGATTTCCAATGCTTTCTGGTAATGTTGTCAATTTACATCGGGAAATATCTAAAACTGCCAAATTCTTTACATTTCCAATGCTTTCTGGTAGCGACAGATGCTTAAAATTACCATTTATACACAGATATTTTAAATTCATGAGATTTCCAATACTTTCTGGTAAAGAACTAAGATTATTATCTGATAATTGAATTGATTCTAAGTTAGTCAGATTTCCGATGCTTTCTGGTAAAGAAGTAAGATTAATTTTAATTAACCGTAAATTTTTCAAATTCGTTAGATTTCCAATACTTTCCGGTAGTGAACTAAGATTGTTATCTACTAATTCAATCTCTCTTAAATTCGTTAGATTTCCAATATTTTCTGGTAAAGAAGTAAGGTTACAATGTGATAAACTTAAAACAGCCAAATTTTTGAATTTTTCAATACTTTTAAGCAAATATTTCATATCTTCGCAATGATCTACAATTAAAATTCGCAGTTCCGTTAAATTTCCTATACATTTTGGCAGGATTTTTTGGGTATTTTTTTCTAATATTTTTAACACTATAATATGACCGTTAACAACAAAATAACACTGAGGATACGAATTTCTTTCCATTCGAGGATCTACTTGATGATAACTGTATGATGTTTTTAATTTTTCATCAACATTAATATTCGAATCCACTCTAAATAGATGAAGGGCGGGATTCAATTCGCCCAATTTATCGATTACTTCTTGTTCGGAAGCTGGAATTTGTGAAAGAGTTTCGGTCATTTTATTTCATTTATTTTAGTATTTTAAATATAAATATAAAGTAATATATTTTTGCATATTTTTTACACCTTTGAAAAAAATGGGAAAAAAATGGGAAAAAAATCCTATTTTGGCCATACAGTATATCTATTTTCGTCTGCAAAAATCAATAATTCATGCATCATACCTTCTTGATTTGAGTTTCTGAAATTATTCCACCATTTCAACATATCCATATCAGCGTCTTGTCTAATTCCGTCATTTCCTGCTACAACTTGATAAGTGGTCGGATCGACAATCAGCCCGAATGCTTCTTGTATTTCTTTAAAAGCTAATCTGTCGTTAAGGCATGTTCCTCCGTAATCTTTGTAATGTTCGGATAAATCTCTTAAGAACACTTCAAATGATGGAATTTGACTTGCGGGCAAATTCATGCTAGCGTATTTAAATGCCATCTTCAGTAAATCGTATTGTCTTGGGGATAAAAGAGGGGCAATTTTTCCAATATTTTTCATTAAATAATTTTGACCATCTTCTAAATTACGATAATAAGCATCGGTGTAAGCATTAGATGTAGTAGAATATGAATGTCCTGTGTACATATTGTAAGATTCATCGTATGTGAGATATAACGGGACATCCCCTCTATCAACCCTTGTTTTACATATTGTGTCTTTTCTTGGGCCGTAAATCTCTCCATATGGGGTAATGGTTTTATAACCCAAATTCTCAATAGTCCATCCTCTTCCGGCCGGGAACATACATCCAACATCTAAACGAGATTTGCCAGATATCTTAATTATTGTTCCATCTCGCCATATAAGACCTTTTAAGGATGTCACAGGCCTAATTATGAAACCATTAACAGTGGCTTCATCTAAACTACTGTGTAAGTAATGGAAATTGTTTATATCTGCTACTTCGTAGATGTCCTCACCGATTTTATAAAGATATTTATCATGGGTTTGGAAATTCTTTAATCTAGGAGTCAAATGGTTCAGAATTTCATCCGTAAAAATATTTTCATACATGCCGCCATATCCCAAATCTCTATCAAAAACACAAAGAGAATCAATCAAGGTCCTAAGTTCTCCT
>JAUWOE010000291.1 GCA_030612265.1 Promethearchaeum sp. | reverse complement strand
TCCACCGCGAGGTTCTGTTAAAGCTTCAGCACAAAACTTTTCACCTGAAATAATTGGTCTCAAATATTGTTCTTTTTGAATATCGGTTCCAAAGTGGTTTAGAGCTTCACCGCAAATGCTCGGTAAGGAGTATAAACAACTCAAAGCCATTGATAATACACCAATTTCTTCCAACACGGCCATTTCGGCTACCCATGACTGATCTTGACCACCATATTTTTTATCAAAACGTAGGCCCAACAAATGTGCATCTGCGAGACTTTTTACAAATTGAGTCGGATATTGGATTTTATCCGCGTCCATATCGATTAATAACTGCCGTGGAACTTCTGAAGCGAATTTGCGTGCTAGATGCTTTAAAACCTTTGCTTCATCAGATAATAGAAAATCGTACATAAAAATACTTAATTAAAATATCAATATATTTTTAATCTCACCCATCCAACATTGAAAATGAAAAATATTGAAAACCAACCAGTTCAATCAGATCAAAATGATCAAGAATTACCTAACAAATTCATTAAAAAACACAGCGATCGCTTACTTTCAGTTGACATTGTAAGAGGAATTGCCATTTTTGGTATCCTTTATTCATCCTATGATTTATGTGACATGGTATACAGAAGCAATAGCTTTAAACTTTGTACCTATGTGGGTAGTGGCTATTTTCGCTCCAATTATTTTGATGGGTACTTGGGGGGGAGGAGGGTTTCTTTCTTTTCTTAAGATATATTTTCACAAATTTCCTTAGCAATTTTTAGTGTTGGAGGAAAAATCTGGTCGTAATGCTCGTCAACTACAACTGTAGTAAAAGTATCTAAAATTTTATAATCTGAGTAAAGATGATAAATAAAATTCTTGAATTCATAGAGATTTTTTGCTCGTATTACCGCAAATAATCCAAAATCTTCTCCAGTTCGAAATAGATCAATCACATTGGATTCATGGGTTAGTTTTTTCGCTAAATCATTATAACTTCCAATATTCAGGGGTTTAATTCTCATATAAAATTTCATTTGAAAATCATCGAATAATTGCATGGAACTTGATGAATGATGAAAAGAGATGGTAAAGCCCTTAATTATTTTTTCTTTTAAAAATCCATCCAACTCGCGAGACAGATTGATTTTACTAAATTTTTCATACTCTTCACCAGAAAAAAATTCATTTTCTATTCTTTCTGGCCATCTTTTTAAATTATAATTCTTTTTGAGTAAATTCAGAATCCCCCATTTTTTTTCATTGATAGCATAGACAGAATCTTTTGAATCAAATATAAAACCACCAACTTTAAAAATTTCAATTGTTTCAATTATTCGATAAGATTGAAAGGATGTTTGAGCAATTTGCTTATCAAGTTCATTTAGTATTTCTGCAAATCTGTGTTTACTTCGCACCTCAAATTTTACAATTAATGCATAATTCCCAATTATTCCATCAACAGAAGTAACCTCGGGTATTTTTTTCAATTTACTTAAAACTTCAGGTTCAGCTGGATTAGTTTTAATTTCCATGAAATAATTCTCCATATTTAACATCCTTTGGTTTAAAATAATTGCAGGTGAAGCAATAATGTTTCCTTCCCACAATTCTTTTCGCATTTTTGATATTGATTGCCTTGATAGATTAAAATCCTCACTTAAACTGCTTATTTGAACTCGAGAATTTAAATATAAAATTTCTAATAACTTCATTTTATTTGAAATGATACCAAATCTTTGCATTATTGAATGTAATGTAAATTAATTTAAAAATTTTTTAACATATCATACAGATTTAAGTAAAAAATGGAATTTTTGTTAACTTATATATGTGTATATATATTAATATAAAATGATTAAAATGAAATTATGCTCAAAAAAATGGGGTAATGAGAAATATCTCATTACTGATGAATCTGATGAAACCTTAAATAAAGGTCTTAATGAAATCAGAATTGCTTATAATAAAATGCCCGTAATTCAAAATCTGATGAAAGAATTTGAAAAAACTAAGCCTCTAAAAGATTTAGTGATATCATGCTGCTTGCATGTTACGAAGGAGACGGCTAACCTAATGCGCACTTTAAAAGTAGCTGGTGCGGACGTCTTTCTTTGTGGGTCAAACCCGCTATCTACCCAAGATCATATTGCCACTGCCCTAGCTTCTGAAGGAATTCATGTATTTGCATGGACAAATAACACAGATGAAGAATTTTATGAATGCGTTGATGCATGTCTTGTCCCTAAACCTAATATTTTAATTGATGATGGGGGGGACTTAATTGTAACTGCTCATAAAAGTTATCCAGAGTATTTTGAAAAAGATGGTTGTATTATTGCTTGTCAAGAAGAAACTACCACTGGAGTGCACAGATTTGAAAGCATGGATAAAAATGGTGTATTAAAAACGGCACTATTTCCTGTAAATGATGCTTCATGTAAAAACCAATTTGATAATGAATTAGGAACGGGCCAAGGGGTAATATCTGCAATCTACGGTATGCATGTCCTTTTTGCGGGAAAAACTGCAATAGTTGCTGGTTATGGCCATTGTTCATCCGGTATGGCACTTCGAGCACGAGGATTGGGAGCTAGAGTAATTGTAACAGAAGTGGATCCAATAAAAGCTTTAAAAGCTGTTTTCGAAGGATTTGAAGTTGCCCCAATGAATGAAGTTGTTCACAAGGCAGATTTAATTTTTACTGCAACGGGCTGTAACAATATTATTGCCAAACCGCATCTGGATAAATTAAAAGACGGTTGTATTTTGGGCAATTTGGGACATTTTGATGTCGAAATTGTTGCTAAAGATCTTTATGATGCAGCAAATGGAAAAATCCGAACAATCAGACCTAATGTTGAAGAACTTATAATGCCAGATGGTAATAAAGTTTATTTGCTTGCTCAAGGACGACTGGCAAATTTAGCTTTGAGTGAAGGTCATCCAGCCGAAGTAATGGATATGTCTTTTGCACTTCAAGCAATGATGGCAAAATATATTTCCGAGAATAGACAAGTTTTGAAGGAAAAACATTCTATGATTAAAGTGCCTGATGAGTTAAATAACGCTATCGCTTTTGCAAAATTAGAAGCGATGGGGATCAAGATAGACAAATGGACTGATGAACAGATTCATTATGTTACAAGTTTTGAAGAAGGAACTTAGAACCTAATAGAAAGATACAAATAATTTCTAGTTTTTTTTTCTTTAATTTTATTTCTGGGAAATGTCCGGAAGGAGTATTTAGTTTAAATACAAGTAAATTTGTTAATGGTATTCATAATATTACAGCAATAGCAATAGATGAATCAGGAAATCAGGAGCAAAATTCAGTATTCATTAAATTTGAAAATAGTTTAATATTGAATTTTGAATATCAACCTTATTTCAACGGAACTGGTATTGGTGTAGCATTAACTCTTGTATTTCGATGATTTTTAAAAGAAGAAAGAAATGAAAATATGAGATTTCTCGATTGTGAATGGATATCACATTTTTTTTAAGTTTCTTATTAATATTTTCCATGAAAACCATAATTGGGAGTGGTAGCATTTCCGTAACCACCTTTATTATGGTGAACCTCTTTAAATTTAATATTTTCAGGTAAAGTTTCTTCTTCTGTTTTGATTAAACCTTTGAATATTTTTTCAAATCTGGATGCGAAATCTTTGAATTTGTCTAAGTTTTTACTCAATATATCAAACGCAGAAAACCTATTAACAAATTGGAATAACCCGGTTTTCATAGATTCAGTTAGTAATTTTTTATTTGTGTCTTTCTCTGCTATACAATACATAATAATCGGTATAGATTCGTTTGTATCGGTTTCTTTGCTCGGGACTTCAATCTTATTAGATGTTAGAAACACAATGTGCTCGCCCATAGCGAAATTTTGAATTTTGTCCCCAAAAGCTGAAGATGCTAGGTTGGTAATTGCTTCGATCAAAGTTTTTTTTTGATCTTCTTTGAAAACCTTGTCGTAGTCATGCAAATAGTATGTTTCTTCAATGAGATTAACGCCTTGAAAAAAAATTGCCGCCTCCAATAGTCCCGGTGCCATATCAATCAGTTAGTAAGAATTTAGTTTCTATTTATATATAAAAAATATCTAATTAAATAAAATTTTTGCTGTTATTAATACTTGCTTATAGTCAAATTTTTGTGATTATTCCTAAAAATCTTTTA
>JAUWOE010000191.1 GCA_030612265.1 Promethearchaeum sp. | reverse complement strand
CAGAGGTTAATTCCTGATTAATCAGGTCATTAAATGAGATTGTTACTTCGCTGGATGATAGAGTTAATGAGTCCTCCATTATTTTATTGAATTCGCTTCTTATTTTCCCAAAATCAAATATAACATTTTCATCTTTCGGATCAAAATTAATCCGTTGCTTTTCCTTCAAAACTATTAACCATGCATATAAAACTGTTGCTTGATCCGTCCAACCAGGGATTTCTTTTATTTTTTCAATTCCGTTACTTAATTGCGCAATTGCAAGATTGAAATTACGATCTTGTTCATTATCGCGAATTTGATCGATAATATTAAAAACCGATTGCAGATTAGAATTTTGCTCATCTTGCTTTTTCCTAAACAAATTCATAATGTTTTTTGCTTTTTCTTCAACAGATTTTCTTTTTTCAACTATTATAAACATTGGGGTATTTGGAGATAATTTTTGATCAATAATTGGGGCAGAAATAGGAGCACTTTCTTTATCTTTAAAATTAGCAGATATTTCATCAAAATCAACAGGTTTTCCTTCTTGAACGAGATTTAATGCTTTTTTCACACTACGACCATCGAATTCAGAGGATGCAAGTTCCTGTTTGGCAAATGTAGGGATATAATCTCCCTTAGATTTCTTTTTGACTATATGATTATTAGATTTTTCTTGTGGAGTATAATCCTCTTGACCTGATTTGAGAAAAGATGGATGATAACCAGGTTGTGCTTGGACATGTCTTTTTTCTTGTTCAGGAATAAAATCTGGTTGCTCACTTGAAACTTTTAAGTAACTTGGAACATACTGTTGTGAGGATTTATGGAGTTGTTGCTTTCTACTCGGTTGAACAATATCTTTTTGATCGGTTTTCATGAATGTAGGAACAAACATTGATTTGGGTTGTTTTGATTCTTGGCTTCTAACAGCCTCAGGTTGTACTGATTGTCCAAGCATTTCTAAAATAGTATCTACAACATTTTGAATATTTTTTAATTGCTCTTGGGTCCAAACTGCAATTTTCAATATTTCTGAAGCAGAATAAAAATATTGCACCGCATCATTATATTTTCCCGCATCAAGCAATTTTTCAGCTTCTTCCAAAAGATCAAGACCCTCATTGACAAGATTTTGATCTTCAACTGGTGATTTCGATATAGGTATGGGCGCTCCTTGTTTTTGAATAATGCCTTTTTTCTTTTGATCTTTATCAAGATCCATAGCCTTTTTCTGGCGTTTTAAAATCATCTGTCGCGCTTTTTCAAATTTTATTGGATCTAAACCAGCTTTTTGAAATAAATCTAGTGCCTGCTGGAATTTCAAAATAGCTTCCGAATAATTCCCATTATCTAAATAATTTTCGGCTTCATCGGTCAGTTCAAATGCCAAATTTTGAAGAGTTTCATCAACCATTTATAACAACGATTTGAATTTCCTTTTTATAATATTATTATAATATTTCAGTTAATTTTAATTAGGCTTTTTTTCTTGGTATTCTAGTCCCTTGAAATAATTTTTTTGCTAAAAAAATAAATTGACTCGAAATAAAAGGAAATTAACTCGAAAATTTGAAAACCTTATGTCGATATGTTTTTTTTATAAAGCTGAATGTATAGGAAAAATGAGGATTTAAAATGATAGTTGATGATTGTGCAGCGTTTATTGAAAAAACTATGTCCAAATACGCAATCACGCTATTGGATGGCACAATTTTGAAAACTACCATTAAAAATGAAATCCTTAATAAAACATTCCCAATTTTAAAAAACTTGTTAAAAGACCAAATTCCCGCAGGTACATCCTTTTTTAAACAACCGGTGGTCTTTTTCAGAGTAACAGAAAATGTAATCATCACACTTTTAACTAATGAAAAAGAATCCATCATACTATCGATGTTTGAACTGTTTTCTACACAATTTACTGAAAGACTCGCTCTCGAATATCCAAAAACCTTTGATAATTCTTTGGGATCTATTGCTAAATTTAGTATTTTTTCTGCTGCGCGCCAAGCAGGTCCAGAACCAATAGGATGGTGGGAAAATTTAGATTATGATATAATTTTTAAGTACTCAACAACATCTTTACTATTGCTGGTAAATGAAGTTCGCGGTGCAACACACAGAACCCTAAACTTCCACCCCTTCATCGCAGATCAATATCTCGGTATTATTTTCCTATTCCAAATCGAAAATTTGAAGGAAAAAGGAAAAACTTTTGACGCAACCATCCTAATCATGACAGACTACCAATTCAGGAACATAATCTATAAAATGCATACGGTTCTTGAAAAAATCCTGAATGAAACATCCGATAAACTAATTAAAACATTCATTTCTGAATTTAAGGATAATAGCGAAGCTCCCGTTTCAAACCGGGAACCTTTCCGTAAAATACTACAAGAAATGCATAAAAAACTTAAAACAATCCCGCTTAAATATTGAATTGATAGGGAATAATTTCTAAGAAAGACTTTTATTAGATTCCATATTTTTTTACGTTATATTCTCTATCCTCTTCTTGACATGAATTTCCTCAAAAAGCATCTCTTAATCGCTTTAGTTTTAATTTCATTATTTGGTTATTTTTTGCCATTAACTGGTGTAAGCCTAACTGCAATAGATAAGGATGACGATAGTATTCTGGTGCATGATGAGTTCTTCTTGGGGGCTGATTTATCCAGCTTACCTCAGGTAGATGCTGTGGATACCAAATTTTATCTCAAAGAAGTTGAAGAAGATGTCTTTACCATTCTTAATACTGTTGGGTTCTCTTACGGAAGGCTCCGACTTTGGCACACCCCAGAAAATGAGCCGGCCGCATTAGGGTCTTACTGTGACTTGAATCATACTATTGATATGGCAGTTCGAATGAAAAACGCGGGATGGAAATATCTGCTGGATTTTCATTATTCTGACTGGTGGGCAGATCCGTCTCAACAAACGAAACCGGCCGTGTGGGATAATCTAACATTCGGAGAATTAAATCTATCTTTGTATGATTATACATATGATGTGCTTACCGAGCTCGATAATTATAAAGCTCTACCTGATATGATCCAAGTGGGAAACGAAATAAGCCACGGTTTTTTATGGCCCGATGGAAATACGAATTATTGGAGTAATTTCACTCAATTACTAAATACATCAATAAGAGCAATCAAAGATTTTCTGAGTTCTCGTAGTTTACCAACAGACTCAATCCCGATAATGCTACATTTCGCACCCGATTCTAATTGCACAGGTTATCAATATTTCTTCAATGAAATTCAACGTTATTCCGTCCCCTATGATATCATCGGTATTTCCTATTACCCAACATGGCACGGCACGTTAACCAATTTAAACGATTGCTTAAACAATTTGGTGTCTCTTTATAATAAATCGGTCGTAGTAGTGGAAACCAATTACGGATGGACTTTCGAATGGAATGATAGTACGAATAATCTCTTCTGGACAGATGATCTACATACCGGATTTCCCGCCACACCGGAGGGACAAAGAGCGTTCTATGAAGCGGTGATTCAAATTGTCGCGAACTTATCAGATAATAAGGGATTGGGGGTCATGTTATGGGAACCGGCTTGGGTTACTCCTTGTGAGGGAGGGTCAGCCTTGGAAAATGTTGCACTGTTTGATTTCTCCAACAAATTACTTTCTATTTATTATATACCTTTAATAAAATATAATATTCCAATTGATAAGCCAACTAATGGAGGAGAAATATATGGTGCCCCCCCAGCTATTATAGTTTGTATATCAATTATGATTATCGGTTTGGTGGGAATAAATATTGAAAAAAACCGATCAAAAAATTTTGCTGAAATTATTTAGGACAGCCATTTTTATATTATACATATAAATTAAAATACAGAAAATATAATACATAAATAATTAAAATATTGAAAAACAATATTTAGTATAAATAAAATTCTGTATTAAATTACTGGGGACTTATTATGTCAAACTATAAATTGAAAATATTACTCTGTGGTCCTGCCGCGGTAGGAAAAACTAGTTTAATTCACAGATTCATTAAATCAAAATTCGAACGGGATTACAAACTAACCGTTGGAGTTGATATCCTAACAAAGGAAGTTACCTATGAAGAAGGTAAAAACGCCGTTCTGTCAATTTGGGATATCGGTGGTCAAGAGCGGTTCAGTTTCATAAGAACTACTTTCTATAAAGGAGCATCCGGTGTATTATTGGTGTTCGATCTCTCCCGTGCAGCCACGTACGACAATGTGCAGAATTGGCGGGCGGAGGTCAAGCAATTTGCAGGCGACATTCCGTTCGTTCTTATAGGAAATAAGGTGGATCTAATTCCCGAGGTAGGAGAGGTAATAGATAGAGAAGATGCCCAAGCATACGCAGAAGACCAGGATTCAATTTATATCGAGACATCAGCGAAAGATGGAACAAATGTCGACGAGTCGTTTACGGAGTTGACAAAGTTGATAATTTCGCGCAATGAGGGAAAGTAGAACCTTTTTTAAATTTATTTTTGCGAAAATTTCTTTTTCATTTCTCTATTTTTCCAGCACAATTTCTATTTTATATTTTATATTCATAAAAAATCCACAAGTTTTACACTAATTGGTCTTTATGCCGTAGTATGGATATATTTATATTATTGAATTTTCATTATTAAAGTAATTATGATTGACCAAAGGCGTTTTTCCCCAGTTTTTTCTCCCTTTCCGGACAATCTAAGAGTATCATCAAACCCCTCTCCGGATGAGGAAATCAAATCAAATACAACAAAGGATAGAGGCGCTATATTCTGGAGGATTTTAAAAGCTACTTTTGTAGTATCAGTTAGTACTTTGCTTATAGTTTTTCTATCTCCGGTTTTTACATGGAATGTATATTCTGGATGATTATAAAATTTGCTTTCACATTAGCAGTTAGTTCATTGCTTATAGCTCTTGTGGGAATCTTATGGTAATTGGCATAAATAACGAATCAATATTCACTTATTACTTTTTTTTTATTCTATATAGTATCCTTGAATTCCAGTGAAGGTTTTTTCCATCCCAACCGTCAGGAAAGTAATACTCAACAGTATTTCTGATTCCCATTGAAGACCGATGATAACAACGATCGAGAGAGCAATTAGAACAGTGGCAGCTAATGCATAAATAATTTTAATTTTTAATGGTAATGCTAATTTAGAGGTGCTGATACCAATTCGGGTTATGGCGTGAATAATTAGACCAACTACAAGGAGAATTTTTGAAATATCTATCTGAAATTTCAGGAGAATAATTGTTATGGCTCCAAGCGCCAAGATCACTGCTCCAGATGTGATATTTAGGATCATTAGACTGAGGGAGAAAAACCGGGTTGTGATACCATTAGCAATAAGAACACATGCTAATAAAAGTAAAATAATACTAAATAATAGCATTTTTACCGAATCAGTAAATTGGTTATGAAAAATCGCCAAACCAGCAAGGATTACCATTACCACACCCAGATTGATGTTTATTACCCTTAGCCAAAATGGGAGTATGTTTATTTTTTCTTCGCTCATTGGTTTCAACTAATTAATTCGGTTCAATAAAAAATTCCACTACTTTTTTTATAGTAAAAATATGTTTATATATGTTATCTTTCAAATAATTGCATGATTATTGTTGCTGATTAGCATTTAAAAAGATAAGTAGAATGATAGATAGAATTATAAGTAGAACGATAAGTAGAACTTTATATTACGAATTACAAATAGCAAGCACTGGATAGTTTTGAAAATGAATTAATATGGATATAATAATGAAGGATTAATGATGATCTCTTCCAACAAACTTTTTTGGATACGGGTAAAAAGATTTGCTGCTTTGTTTAATTTGTTTGATAAAAGTAATTTATGAAATGCTTCGGGTTCGATGAGCCCTAGTTTATCATCCGAGTGGATGAATTTTAGGATTGAATCAGGTGTTTTCAATTTGGTATATTCTATTTTAGAAGGCCAATTGACTGAATATTTATACATTTTCTGGAGTTTATTCCAAGCTGAAATATATATACCCATAGTATCATAAGCATCTTGACCTTGTTTGAAATTTATGTTTTTTATCAATTTTCGATTATTTTTTTTAACAGTTTGCACGAAATTATTGTAGGCTTCTGGTTCGTATCCTGTTGAAAAATCGTGGTCTTTATTCTTATTTTGATCTTTCAAAATATCTAATGTTTTTAGGTCGCTGAGAGTTCCAGTTGTGATTAGAATTGCTTTTCCTCCTTTCATGGCATAATTAAATGTTTGGAGGACTTCTTTTTCCCCAACAATGCTCGATTGGTGGTATGCTTTAATCTCCACGAAAAATGCATCTTTCAGGTCAATTTCCTTCATGAAATTTGCAGGAACTTTTGATTTCTCTAAATTCTCTGAATTCTCTGAATTCTCTGAATTCTCTGATTTCTCTGATTTCTCTAATTTTTTTGATTTCTTTGATTTCTTCGATTTCTTCGATTTCTTCGATTTCTTTGATTTTTCTGGAATTGTTAATTTTTCAGTAGGTTTATTTAAATCATCAAATTCCTTAGACATTTGCAAAATTTTATGGCCCAGAGTAGCTGGAATTTCCAAACAATCTGGATTTACGGTATCCAAAATTGGCTCATCAAAAGTTATATATCCTTTCTTTGAGAAAAATTGATCTACAATCCATTTAAGGGCAATTTCTCTAAGACTCCGTGCAATTGTAGAACTTACAGTTGTAGGTGGAAATTGAACGCGAGGAGGAAAATCATCCATTAACTTCTTTGCATAAGGATCAATATTGTTTGAATAAACCAATTTTACAGGTTTTTTCTTATAGAAATATTTTACTGCTCTTCGTCGGTTGATTTTTCCATATTGATAATGGATATTTTTGATTGTATGGGGGTGTTCTTCATTTAAATATTGTTCCCTAAATGGAATCAATTTTGAAGTGGCTTTAAAATCCGCTGCAATTGGAGTTGTTAATAAATTTTTGGGAATTCTTTTTGGATTCGGATATACTATGGTTAGTGGTTTGATTAATGCAGAAATATTCATGTAGAAAAAGTCATCTCTAAAAAATTGTAATAGATTAAAATTCTATAATTATAATTAGTTTTCCTTCATCATAAAATTTATGTTTAATAAATAAATTTTAACCCATTTCCGTAAAATGAATACAGTCTTCAAGGTTATAGACTCTCCGACTTAAAACGCCTCTAATCGTTAAGAAACATTTTCCGATCAAGTTATAAGTGGGAAAGTAGAAATATTAGGTGATAACAATGATATTTCTACAGTCACAGGCGATTCCCCAATCGACCAGCTGTTCTTTCCCTATAGATCTCTTTCATTTAAAAGAATTTAAAGCTTTGGTGGATGAACAGATCAAGCATTTGGGGATCGCCAAACGCTTC
>JAUWOE010000034.1 GCA_030612265.1 Promethearchaeum sp. | reverse complement strand
TCTACTAAGTGTTTCGATTTTAGGTTGTCTTTTTATCTTTAAAATTTGCATAATTACTCCTGTGTCTAAAATCGCATGAATTGTCATTGAAATCTTGCTCCTTACTTCTATATCCTTTCTCTTAATTTTTCCCAGTTACTCTCTGAACTCGATATCAATATCTTGTTGTCGTTCTTTTTCCATACTATTAAGAATGTTATCAACAATTGAATTCTCAATTCTATTTTCTTCCTTCTCAATATCAATATATGGGATTAGCATTAGCGCACCATCGAAATCTTCAACAATAAAATACTCTTTTCCATCCACTATATTAAGTTTTGTTCTAATTTTAGATGGGATTGTTATCATTCCACGATTAGTAACCCTCACACGATTGCTCATTTTCATATTAATTATATTACTGATGATATTTAAAAAATGGTAAGCAAAATTAAAAAAATGCTGTAATAAATTCAATTGATTTTGCAGAGATTATCAATTTTTTTGTTTTTTAGCATAAAAATTTTTTTTAAATATCTTACCTTTGTTCCTCTTTGAATTCAATAAATTCCTTATTTGATTGGAAAACTTCTCATTATTTTCCACAATTATTACTTATATTCTCTTAATGTAAATCAACTGAAGTTTTAAATAGTGCCCAATTTAATCACTAAACATGATGTATGATAGAAGGTCAGCTAAATATTATGCACTGACTACAATTTTTCTTCTAATTTTGGGCGGGGTGTGGCTATTTAGTAATCTTTCCAAGGAATCTGATCCCTTAATTTTTGAGCATGAGGATAAAACTATGAATTTTGATGCTACATCATTTTATGGGGGAACAACATTCAAGATCCAAAGAGAGCGAATACTGTCATTTGAAATCATAAATTCGTCTGAGATTTTAATTTATTGCAAGGAATCTAATACAAATTATATGTTATTCACTATTTCCTTAAAAAATGATACATATGATGTGAATATCGATTATATAAACGAGTTTGGAGTAGATCTTTCTAAGGATTATTTTGATCTTGAATATAATATCGAATCAGAACTTTCACTGATTCAAGTGTCTAATGAAGAATCTACCAGTTTATTTATGTCAATCGAAGTAATGCTTCTTATATCAACTTGACAGCTATGGTAATATAGTGGATAAAATTAGTTTGTAAAACAAAACTTATCACCGCTTTAAATACTATTAATCTAATTTTCCATTATGAGTAAAAATAAAAATTCCAAGCAAAGCATGATTCTTTTTGGATTAATGGCACTTATTCTGGTGAGTGTTATAATTAATGTAAAACCTGAAAACTATCAAGAAAATTTATACAATGAAGAGCCTCGGGCATCAATAATTCTTGATGATGACAGTTATGAGCCTTTAATAATTAATAGTAATGAGGAACTTGAATTACTCAATTTTTCAGGAACAGGTGAGAGTTGGGATAATCCTTATATTATTGAAGATTTATCTATCATCTCGAATTCATCCCATTTCGCTATAAGTTTAAATAACATAACAAAATATGTTCTTATCCAACAATGTGATATTTATTTAACTACGCCATATCGATATAATAGTTCATATGGGATTCTTATTAATAATAGCGCTAATATTGCAATAGACTCTTGCTTCTTTTATGAAAATTCCCTCAGCTATAGCCGTGCAATATATTTACTTAATTCTGAAGATATTCTTATAAAGAATAATTTTATAGATTATTTTGCGGAGGGAATCGGAATTGTTTCATCAAAAAACTGCACAATTGAAGAAAATAATATTGATTATATTATTAAAAATGGTATATCGATAGAAAAATCAGAAGATATAACCGTATTCAATAATGAATATAAAGGACGATATAAATATGGATGGCGGCCTGATGGAACAGGTATCCGGATATCACATTCCACTTCCATTAAAATTCAAAGTAATCAATTTTCTTTCTTGGAAACATGTATATATTTGATAAACGTTTCAAAAATAACAATCTTTGAAAATAAAATGGACGAGGGTAATGTTGTAAAAGGTATATCTGGGTACGAAGTATTTGACTGTGAAATATTTGAAAATATTATTGAAGACACTGGAATTTATTTCGATTTTTCATCTGGTATTTCAATTATTGAAAATACTATTTCAAGAAGTGACATTGCAATAGAACTATATAATGTTAATTCTACCCTTATAGAATCAAATTCCATTTTATATCCTGAACGATATGCATTTGAAATTATAGATTCATCAAATATTACTATAAAACTAAATTATATCAGGGGTGTTTCGTTATCGATATTTTCTCCAGATTCTACAATGAAATTGATGCAATTTAATTATATAATTCCTAGTTTTTCTTATATAATCTTAGGCATTGCACTACTTTCAATTTTCATTCTATTTTCTATTGTTTATATTAATTTTAAGAAACAATCTGAAAAAATAACAGCTTTTCAAACAGTTCATTCAAAGCTACAGAATACCTCAGAAATTGAAAATGATCTGAAAGACAACCAGATTAATGGAGATAATCTAAAATTATTTAAATCCTCGTCAAAATTTCTATTAGATTATGAGAAATTAGTTTTTCGGAAATTTTGTGCAAGAATTTATCTTATTTTGGGAATCCTTATACCTCTCAGTTTAGGAATAATAATCTATCCACGATCATTATCCGGAGATTTTCTACGTTTTATTAATGGAGATAAATTTATTAATGAAACTTGGATATTGCATGTTATTTCAAATCTCTTCCTAATTATTTCATGGTTATTTGGAGTCTTATTTGTTTATGGTGGTGCTAAGAAAGTTCTACCGCAGAAAATATTTAAAGATGGTTTGAATCTGCAAAAAAAGGAAAAAATAATCTCAGCGGTTTCTATTGGAATTTATATAATCTTATGGTTTTTGTATTATTTCTTATCTATGCGTTATGGATTTATATTAGGTTTGGCGATCATTGGGATATCTTGCTGTTTATGTTTCATCCCAATATTATACCTCCCATTTAAACACAAATGGATGGAATTACCAATTATTGGAGTAATTTTAATAATGGTTTCTCTAATTACTTACCTAAATATTGATTATTCAACACTCCATGATTTTAATCTTTTTAAAGGAATAAGATGGGCATACTGGTTACTTTTTATTGGATCCTCAATTGTGGTTTGGATCACGGCCTTAGATAAGTATGAATCTATTAATAGTGAGCCAGAAATTAGTCAAATCCAATAATTATCGGTGAAAAAGATATGACAGATGAAAGTAAAACCCCTTTTGAAACGGAATTGCCTGAATTTTCAAAAGATAAATCACCTGAAATATTGGAAAAAAGTGATATTATCAAAGTTCCACACCGATTTAACATAATGTTATTGTTGTATACTCATACTAAAATTGGATTTACAATTCTAAGAAAGCTTCTTCATTTGACTGCGGGAAATTTAGAACACCATCTTTCAGTTCTTAAAGATAGCGGATGGATAAAAGAAAGAACAATTTTTTCATTTCGACCACTATTAGTTATTGAAATTACAGAAACTGGAAGAATCAGTTTTCAAACTCAAGCAATGAAACTGAAACAACTCTTGGATCATATTGAATAATAGTAATTCTTATCGACAATTTTCTGTTATTAAAACATTGTATCACCAAAAAAAGAATAATTCACCAAAAGTTTTTCTATTTGGTATTCGGTAATATATTTGGAAATAATTTTTATGTAGTTTCGTGGTTAATGATGGAAGAAAATATAGAAGTTAAAAAAGTTGATCCTCAAGGAAGAATTGTCTTACCGCTTGATTGGAGGGAATCTGCTTTAAAAGAGAGTAATGAGGTAATAATTATTAAAGAAAATGGATATCTAAAAATAATTCCTAAAAAGAAGGGAAATATGACAGAATTCTTTGATTCACTAGAATTTGGTGAAGATATTATTGAAAAACTTGAAGATTGGACGGAAGCAAAAGCTGCATTAATTAAAAAGAATATTTTGAGGAAAAATCCATGATCTTTTTTGATACAAACATTTATGTATATGCATTTTTTAAACCAGGAGATAAGAAATTAACTGCTAAAATTAAATGGATGAAAAATCAAGCAAAAAAAATAATTAAGAAAATCGATGATGAAGAAATTAAAGTATGTATATCTCTTCTTCAACTTTCTGAATTAGTTAATATATTTAAACAAAAGATGAATTGGATTAAGTTAAAAGGATTTTTATGGAACATCGTTTCAAACAACTCGATTGAAATTGTTGAAATTTCTAAATTATTATATTTTAATGCTATTGATAAAATAACGGAAATGTTCATGGATTCAAACGATATCGCATCATATTTAATAATAAAAAATAGAAAAATAAATCAAATTTTTACGTTTGATAAACATTTTAGAAAGTTAGAAGATATTGAGTGTTTACCTATCATTCCAGAGAAATTTAACTAAGATTTTCTGGTTGGAAATTTCCTTATTCCTCAGTTTCGCTTTTTCCTTGACTTCTTAATATCACGGGGTTATGAAAATCATCTGAATGTATGAGTTGAGTAATAATGACATTAGATCATTCATTCACATAGGTTTATGAGGATTAAATAATATCATTAAAAAACATTCAAAAAGCATTAGGTAAATTATTATAATTATGCAAACAGCAATTACCCAATACCGAAAATTACAGCAACACCTAGATAAACTACCAGTAGGATTCCCAGAAACTGAATCTGGAGTCGAAATACGAATTTTAAAACATTTATTTACTCCAGAAGAAGCAGAAATTGCAATTTTCCTAAACCTTTTACCCGAGAAAATCCAAAAAATCAATAAACGATTAAAAAGAAAGAAGCACTTAACTGATTCTGAACTTGAAAAAATTTTGGATACTATTAATGATAAAGGAGCAATAAGTAGACATATAACAAGAGATGGTACAAAATACTTTAGTATTGCAATGTTGGCCATCGGAATGTTTGAATTTCAAGTAAACCGAATGACAAAAGAATTTTATCAAGATTTCGTGCAATACTTAGAAGAAGGATTCCGAGATGAATTTTTAAGAACTCGTATTCCTCAATTAAGAACTATTCCAACTGAAGGAAGTATTACACCAGAACTCCCTATCATGACATATGATAACATTCGCGAAATAATCTCTAATTATCAGGGCCTTATCGGAGTAACTAATTGTATTTGTAAGCAGGGACAGGATATGCTTAATAATCCATGTAAACAAACGAAAATGAGAGAAATTTGTTTTATATTCGGTAGTGCTGCTCGCAAATATGCAGAATCAGATTGGGGAAGAGTTTTAACCAAAGATGAAACATTTAAAATTCTCAAGCAAGCCGAGAAGGATGGATTAGTTTTGCAACCTTCAAATACTAAAAAACTTTTTTGCTTGTGTTTATGCTGCGGGTGCTGTTGTGAGGTTTTAACAAGTGCTAAACCTCTGGAAAATCCAGTCCAGTATTTTGCAACAAATTACCGGGCGATAGTAGATATAGAAACATGTATAGGGTGCGGTATATGTGAGACGCGCTGTCAAATGGATGCAATTTCAATTATTAATGAAAAAAGCGTTATTGATTATACTCACTGTATTGGATGTGGGTTATGTGTTCCGACATGCTCTGAAGGAGCTATTAAATTAGAACAAGTAGAGCAGCCTAAAGAACCACCAAAAAATAGCGGAAAACTCTATATGAATATACTCAGAAAAAAAGTCGGAAAAGCTAAATTTATTATCATGCTCACGAAGCAAATGTTTGGAAAGACATTTTAACCAAAAAAAAATACAAAAGTGAGTTCCTTTTTTCTTTTCTTCTTAATTCTGCGGATTTATGAGGTTTGAGATATGAAATCAAGTATAATTTTTGCGATTTCTTCTCCTTTTTCTTCCTGTAGAAAATGCCCTGCACTTTTTATTGTAAAATGATTCAATCCTTTAGCTCCTGGGATTTTTATTTGAAAAATTGCATCTCCACCGCGTGTAATGGGATCCTTATTACTAAATGCTGTCAAAAATGGAATATTCCACTTAGAATAGATTTCCCATGCTTTTTGATTTGGCGCGGTTTCGGGATCATCCGGTGTTATTGGAACCAAACTGGGAAAGATTCGGGCACCAGCTTTATATTTATTGCTGGGAAATGGTGCAGTATATCCCTTTATTACATTTTTTGGTAAGGTTTTGTAAGTTCCCAGTTGAATTATTTTTCCAATGGGGAGAATTGGGCTATATTTTGAAAATGCGCGCCATTTTTTGAACGCTTTAGGCATTTTTGTCTTTGGAGTAGGTGCTGGAAGCCCACCATTAGCTAAAATAATTCTTTGAAATCGGTCCTGATTTTGAGCTGCAACTCGTAAACCTATTAAAGATCCCCAATCTTGACAGAACATAGTAATATTGTGGAGATCAATCTTCTTTAACCACTGATCTATCCATGAAACATGTTTTCGATAAGAATAATCCGATTTTTTGCTCGGTTTATCTGATTTTCCAAATCCAACTAAATCTGGTGCCACTACTCGATATCCATTTTTTGCTAAAATAGGTATAATATGGCGATACAGGTAACTCCAAGAAGGCTCTCCATGCATCAATAATACGGGATTCGCGTGGGTTGGGCCTTCATCAACATAATGAATGCGTATTCCTTCCACTTCAGAATAATGCGGTTTAAATGGATAATCTGCCAAACCAACAAATCTTTTCTCTGGCGTTCGTAAAATTTTCATTATTTGTGTTTATTGTTTATAATTATTAAATAATTGACTTCAGAATTAAAACCAAATCTAAAGAATAATAAACCAATTATAACATAAAAATAAAAAAAAAGCGGGATTTGGGTTTTCTTTCTGCAAAAGCAATCAAGAATTTCCCATGTTTACGAAATTCCGTCATTTTATCCAAATTTACAATTTAAATTGACTAGCCCATAAGTTTTAATTTTTTAAACATACCAATTTTTACCATCTCTACGGTCGAACTCTGAACCAAATCTTCCATTTCCTTATCTACATATACGGGACACGGGCAATTTTTTATCTCTATCTCTATAAATTCACTTTTCCCATGAACCAAATTTTTCTTTGTAAAAGGATTTTCTTCGATTTTTAACTGAACATCGTAAACTATACCTCATCATCCATGGGTTTTTGAATAAAAAATTAAAAACACGGGAGATTTAAGGGCACTTGCGCGACGAGAGATGAAGCCTAAAGCATCTGTTGCTATTTTCAATGGATTCACCAAATAAATCCTACAATATTAAATTAATTTTGTTCTTAATCCTTTTTAATCCGTTGATTGTTTTTTATTGTTTTTTATTGTTTTTTATAAGTTTTCCAAAAAGCTTTTAGATTCACCATGCATTATTTTAGATAACAATCCGTTTTCATTAATGCCAGTAATTGAGTCAATTCGGCTTCTATTATTCAAGAAGTTGGAATAATACTCCCAAATTCCGCATTTCTGAATAAATTCATACAAAAAAATTACCGAAATGATTATAAATTAATGGAAACTTTACGAAAAAATAATGAAATATTCTTAAAATAATAAAAAAAAAAAACTGCATAATACTAAAAAATTCAAGGTTATGGAAAAATATGATAGAATGGAATAAAATAACAGAAAAACCCGATAAGACTTATAAAGTGCTAGGACAAAACTTATTGGATCAAAAGAATAAAATTAATGATTTGGAAAGCAATTTGCAAACCACTTCATCCGAACTTAATGCTGCACGAACAAGACAAGATTCAGCTAATTCTAAAATCGCTGCTTACGAAAAAGAAATTGCAGCCCTTGAAGAAAAAGCAAACAAATACGATGCTTTAACCATAGAACATACCGCAGTGCAAGAAAAATTCAATAATGCATCCCAAGAACTTTCTCAGGCTAAAGGCCAAATCGCCCAAATTACTCAAACTATTGAAGCCACAACAGAAAAAATCACGGAACTAAGCAAGGCTAACATTGACCTTACCAAAAAACTCGAATTCAGTAATGCACAAGCCGGTGAATTCAATACAAAAATGCTTGAAGCACAAAAAAAAGTTGACGAATTAAATAAGCAAGTAACTGGATTAAGAGAACTTAACGAACAAAATAAAGCTCTAATTGCGCAAAAAGAAGCCGATACCGCCAGGGTTCAAGAACTCGAGCAGAAACTCAACCAAAAAGATATTGTACTCCAAGAAAAAACTCTCGCTGCTGAAGAATTTGAAGCCAAAGTCAAAGAACTTGAACCACCCATCCCTGATGTTTCATCATACGAACTCGACTCTCGAATTACATGCCCGATGTGTAATGGTGTGGATATAAAGGATGTCGAGGACAAATCCAAAGTGCTCTCCTACGTCGGACATATGCCAATGTATTCCAGGCGTCATCAATGCAAGAAATGTGGTTATGAGTGGAACTGAACACTAAAATTGGATAAAAATCATAATAGGTTAATTGAAATCTAATGGATTTTTAAGGTTTTTACATATAACCATAAAATTTTTTTTCCATAATGCAGTATGATTCATTATGGATACAAAACAGAGCGATGATTATCGGCCGATAATATCGTATAACATGAACAAGAGAGGGGCCCAAGTAATCATTATTTTAGAGTTTTGCATAACTATCATCGCCATGCGCTACATAAACGAGCCTTATTATCTTTACATGTTTTCTCATCCATGGATGTATATTTTTCTACCGATTTCTATTTACGGGCTTATTTGGCAGTTTAACGGCCTTACTTTGGTTTTTTCGTGGATAATTTATCAAATTTTTAAGTTAATCGAGCCACCTAAAGAGGGAGAATTTCCGATTGACAGTCGTGATTATCGGTTTTATTGTTATAGGTTCTGGATAATATATTACATGACGTATATAGCCCGATCTATGCCATTACCTTGGATTGATTATTTAGCGTATCGGATCTTCAGTTTAAAGACAGGTAGTAATAACGTTCTTTATGATAGTTGGATAGATCCTGAATTTTTGGAAATAGGAGAAAATTGTATGATATCACTCAACACCCAGCTATTTTCGCATTGTATATACAGAGATAAGTTTGTGGTTAAGAGGATAATCATTGAAGATAGCGGGATTGCTGGAGCGGGTGCGATTGTGGCGCCAGGTACTGTAATAGGAAAAGGGGCAGTGTTGGGAGCTTCGAGTAGTACAAAGATGGGTCAAAAATTGAAACAGTTTTGCATACACGTGGGATCTCCGGTTAAGTTAGCTTTACCGATTAAAGTTATTGATGAAAAAGAAGAAGAAAAATCCAATAAAAAAACAAGCATTAAAGAGTTAAAAAAGCAAGAAGAGGGAAAAAATTAATGAGCAGTCCAACTTCGGTTAAATTAGCACCACCTGCTTATATAGATCCGCGTATAAGGCGTAAATATATTATACAATTCATAATTCAGATTTGGTTCTCATGCCTTCCTGCTGCATTCTTATTATACTGGTTTTTTTATGCAGAACTTGAAACCCTTTTACCATACATAACCCTAACCACTCCCTTTTCATTTCGGGGGATGATATTAAATTGGGGTTGGAAAATGCCCGGTTTGGTTTTTTCGATTCTACTTCCTTTCATTTTCTTGGCAATCTACATTATAACTATCATTTGGGCAGCATTAATAACAAAAATTTATATTGGATTTCTAAATTTAAGGCACAAGCCGATTGAGGGTGTCTTTTATAGAAGTGAAAAAGATAAAGATTACGTTTATTGGAATCGGCGTAATTTGAGCCGAATATTTCTAAATTGGTTATTATTTTCTGTTCCGTTTACATTTTTGAAGAAAACTTTTGCATACAGATTTTTTGGCGTTCCAATCGGGAAAAATACAGATATGAATCATTGTTGGGTGAGCCCCGAATATATGGAAATCGGTGATAACGTTAAGATTGGTCAAGCGGCAGGAGTTTACTCTTTTCAATTTGAAGGAGATAAACTACTTGTTGCAAAAGTAATAATCAAAGATGATGTGCTAATCGGACCTCAAGCAGTAATTTATCCAGGAAGTATCATCAATGAAGGAGTTACTCTTGATGGCGGTTGTTTTTCAGATCCATTTACGGAGTATGAAGCGTATGGGGTATATCATGGAACGCCTGCGAAATTAATAAGGTCCAAAAAACCAAACGATTCAAACACAAGCCAAAACTCAGAAAAATAAATCGATTTACTTCAATTTGGATTGGTTATAAATAAGAATTTATATTGGTTCTGAATAATTTTTTTACTCAGTTTTAATCTCTATATTGTAAAGCCGAAGGTCTTTTAATATATGATATGCTATTTAACGCAATGTTTCAAAAACAGCGAGAAAAATGGAATGAAGTGGATAAACCAAAGAAAGAGAAGATATTCGAACCGATGGTTAAATGGCAAGTAATAGTCTTTTTTCTGTTAAGTTTTGGCTTGGGATGGTTATTATTATACGGTTTAATTAAGTGGGAAAGTGTTATGCCACGAGAACCTAATGGAAAATATTCTTTTATTGCATGGTCACAGTCTTATTTTCTATACATGTTTATGATGGTTGTTCCCTTGATGATCGCAAACAAAATATACAATCTTAAGAAAAAGCACAACCCTGCAAACGGATTTGCTTCAATTGTCGGATTTATGTTATCGGGACTCACGTACATGTTTATAGATGTGTGGTTCGGGGGTTATATGGCTTTTGCTGTTTCATTAGCTGTATTAGGGAATTTAATGAGTCAGGGAGATTTTACATTAAAAATTGGTCATCAAATTTTCTATTTTGTTGTGGGTATTTATGCTGTGGCAATTAATACGGTTTTTATGTATCTAAGTCTTGATGTTTGGGTTTTTCTGCAGTTTATTCATCTACATTTATTTACAACCTTAATTGCAGCGATGAAAATTCGGCAATGGAGTTACATGTATATGATAGGATGGGCTTTTGGTGCTATAGTTATAATAATCCTTGGAGCAGTTGGAATATTTGATGCAACAATAATGCTATTGGGAGTATATAGTTTAGTTGTTCCACCGCTGTTGGCTTTGACCATTTTAACCTATTTCTTCAAGATTCAAAGAAAAGTTATCTCGAGCCATATTGGAATGGATAAATAAAGTTTAATTTTTTTTTTCTCAATTTATCTACTTAATCATCTAGATGAAGTTGGTTGAAAATATGGACATATTTCCTAAAGTATATTTAACATCTTCTGTATTTCATGAAATCGCCAATCACGAAAAGGTTTCAAAAGATAAAAAAGAACAGATCGAAAAATTATGGCAAGAATTACACAAATTTGCAGAAGTATTTTGTGATAACGATCGATTTCCCTCGGAACAGAAAATTTATGATGTTGTAAAGCAAAATAATATTGATTTTATTGGTTGTCATATCAGCCATCCTATTACGAAAGCGATTTTAGAAATTCCTTCAGTAAAGGCTGTTTGCACTTCAAGCATGGGTTTTAATCATATTTTTCCTCATCCTGGCATTTTAATTACGCATACTCCTTCGATTATGGATAAAACTGTTGCAGAATTAACAATCGGAATAATTTTAGCAAATTTAAGAAATATTGTTGGTTTACATAACTATTTATGGGACGGGAAATGGGATCCTGATTTAAAATGGGATTTGGATGAGAATCTCAATAAATCCCTTGATAGTTTAACGTTGTGGATAATTGGGTTTGGGGAAATAGGTCGTGAAGTCACACGGCGGTTGTATCCTTGGGGAATTAAAATTGTATATTATGACATCAATCGAGATCAGGATTTTGAAATAAAATTCCCAAAATTAACATTCATCGAAAAAATGGAAGATGTTTTTAAAACGGCAGATATTATCTCCTTGCACATTCCGCTAAATGAATTGACAAATGGCATCGTTAATGCTTCATTACTAAAACAAATGAAAAAAAATGCACTTTTAGTAAATACCGCAAGGGGTGCGATTTTAAATTTCCCAGATCTAATCAGATTACTCAAGTCAAAGGAAATTTCAATTAATTTGGCTTTTGATGTATTTGAACCCGAACCAATTCCACCCGAAACTTTGAATGAGTTCAAGAAAATTGCGGAAGATAGACTGGAATTGCGTTTTGTTTTCATCCCTCACAGTGGAAGTTCAGATGCGGACACACGTGCTACAATGACAATAGTTCTTTTAACAAATTTAATTAAATTATGTAAATCTGAAGAACCCGATGATATTAAAGACCTAAAATTGATTCCATTACAAAGAATGTTTAAGAATCTAAATAAAACGACTTTAGAAAAATTAAAAACCTACAGAATTTGGAAATGGTGGGATTCTCGTTGATGATCGCTTTGATCATCCAAATCGAATAAATATGGACAGGAAATAAAGAAAAGTTTCAGATATTGTAGCCTTCTTCATTTGTTTAGGGAATATTAAGACGAGATATATGATTTTTTATGCAAATAAATTAGTTATTCACCAAAGGAAAAAATTGAGAAAAAAATAAAAAAAAAATCAAATGGTAAATTGCCTTATTTTTTGTGTTTCTTTACTAAAGCAAATACACTTACCAAACCGATTATTCCCAATACTGCAATAGGATAACTAGGGATGTTAAACGCACTGCTACCTGGATCACGATTTTCACCAATTTCTCCATCTTTAATTTGATCTTCACTTGGAGGGAAAAATCCATCCTGGCAAATTATAAAAACTAAATCCAATTCAAGAGGTTCTTCATTGAAATCAATCGGGAAGTTTTCTACATTGCCAGTATCTAAAGTCAGACCTCCGTGAATATAGGTTGCCATTGAAAGTAGTACCCAATTAGCATCGAATTCAAGAGCATAATCCATAGTTCCGGTAAAATCATAGACTCCGATATCTTCTAATCCTGTGTAAAATTCCATCAGGTCTATCAATTCAGCATCTACATTATCTAAATTGAAACTTATACCAATTGCATTACTTTGAACTTCAACATTTGTAATTCCTACCTTTCCTTCCATATCAGCCAAATTAAAAACATCCGATAATTCATCTGGCCATTCACAATCCAAAGGATAATCATCACAATGTTCTCTCATTTCTACCAATAAATCATTTAAGAAGTTATAATAATCTTCGAAATTCATCTCCATAGGAAGAAAAATTGGAACTCCTGCTACACCCCAAAATTCAGGGAAAGGCATTGTTAGATCTATTTCTTCTGGAAGAAATAGTTCTGTTGGAATATGTGTATCATTTTCATAGTAATATTCTATACTACTTAAAATAATTTCAAAGTCATCGAAATTGTCCCAATCTGGAGGATTTTGGAGTTCATCTTCAATGTCATCCAGTTCTTCCTGGAAATCGTCTTCAAAATCACCTCCAAAATAGGGCATCATAATATCTTCAAAGCTATGTAAGAATTCCAAAGCAATCACTTCAGGACCTTCCCAACCATCCCCAACATCAACTGCTATACCAACATCAAATGTATCCTGATTTGAGATAAAATAACCTCCATCAGGGAAATAAATAGATTCACCATTAACATAAAAATCACCAGTAGTCCAGCTGACGGTATAAAGATTGTTATATATATCATTTATTAAAACCTTAAAATCAAAATCCTGCTGTGCTATATCTTCTAAATCATTTATTATCTTTTTAGTGCTAAAATCATCAGATAGAGTAATATAATCATCATCAGCAGCTTCGTCTATTAAATATTCGTCTAGTAGACTATAGAATTCATCTGAAGCGGTAAAATCAACATCGAATATTATATTATAAATATATTCGTCATCATCATTTACACCATATTCGAAATAGGGATCTGGTTCTTCAGTCCACTCAAAATCTGGCTCTGAGTAGGGTACATAAATATCGAGAATCATTTCGTAGTAAGAATTTATACCCGCTATCATTATGTAATAATATCCTGAATAATCTGCATCCCAAGATATAAATTCATAACCATATGAACTTGTTGAGGTTGCCAATAATATTTCTGAATCATCATATAGATAAAGACCTAAAACTCCTAAACTATAATCATAATTTATAGTTGTATAAAACTGCCTTCCATCATCTACCCAAATTCTGAACCAATCATCATCGAAAGCTCCTAAATCATAATATCCTTCCAAGACAGTCCATGCAGAAGAAAAGTCATCATTATCTTCATAGTCATCATCTTCAGGAGCACCCATAGAAATATCTAAATCATAAAGCTGCCCGATTGGAGTATCACAATCATACATTTGTATATAATAATCACCTGAGTAAGCAGCCGGCCATGTTATATGTTCGTCATCAGAAATTCCATAAGAACCGGTAAGTAGATTATTTGATGAATCGTATAATCTTATATCCAAATCACCTTCAGAATGACTAAAATACATACCAATGTTGATAATATCCCCAATACTGGCAGGGAAATAATACCAATCATCATCGGATGCTTCTAATCCTGAGTGATATCCAATAGTAATTGACGCTGCTGAAGCAAAATCATCATTCTCTTCATAGACATCATCACTAGCTTTTGGTGTTGACCCAATCGCTACTGATGGACTAACTATGCTCGACATCAAAGCAACAATTAAGACAGATACACCAATATAGTGCAATATTTTATTTTTCATAATTATTCACCAATTTCAATTCTGAAATATTCCCTTTAATCAAATTTAATTTGAAACAAAGGATTATTATTTGAAAATCCAAAATTGATAAATAATATATAAATTGGATCTTTTTATTTCTATCGGCTAAAACTTTAGAATCATCAGAAATTAGAAAAAAGAAGAATGAATTTTTTTTTTATTTATTTCTATTTGCTTCCTTTTTTAGAAATATATTTAATTGAAACTACAATTGAGAAGAAAATTATTATACTAAATGTTAATAAATTATACCTGGTAATTCCTCTTGAGAATTAGTAATTTGCAAAAATAAAGTCGGAAATTTTTTAAGAATTCCATTTTTTTTCGATCATAAATTTCTATAAAATTAAATAATGCGAATTCAAATTATAATTATAATGTCTAAAATTCGTTCCTTCTTTGCTGTAGAGTTAAATAATAAACAAATTTTGAATGAAATTGAAAAATATCAAAGGGAATTACAAAAATCAATTGGACCCTTGAAATTGGTCAATAGATCTCTTCTTCATTTAACACTCAGGTTTTTGGGAAATATTGATACTGAAACAGCAAAAGAATTATACTTTTTCGCTGAATCTGAAATTAATAGCAATTATTTTTATCAAAAGGATGAAAAAATTGGAATTTTAAAAGGAGTGGGTGATTTTAATAAACGTATTTTTTTTATTAATATTCTTGGTGTTAAAGTATTTTTACAAGAGATCTATGAAAAGATTAATGATAAAACAAGATACTTTCCAGAAATTAAGCAAGAATCAAAACCATACACTCCTCATTTAACAATAGCAAGGAGTAAAAGAATTTCTCACCACCGATCACAACAAAACCAAGTCAAAAATTCTGGACAATTGCCATATTCTCAATTAAAATCTCAATATAAAGAATTTGAGTTCGGAAAATGGAAAATTGAAAAAGTAGTTTTAAAAAAATCAGTTCTTACCCCGACAGGACCAATTTATACTAATTTGGAATTCTAATTTAGAATTCTAATTTAGAATTTAGAATTTTGACCTTAAGCATTTAGTTGTTTAGTCTTTTCTTCGTCATCCAACAAAATTCCACGGAGAATTTGATAAATTTCGTTATAGGATTGCTCAAAGAAGTTGAACTGGTCAATAACAACTTCTTCCGAGTGTTCTTCGAGAATTAACAGAACGAAAAATAACAACCCCTCAATGTCAAATGACTGGATTACTCCTGAAACTTTCGTTGCCCAATCAAGTCTATCAGAAAATTCGTAAGAATTCATATTCCCGTCTAAAATTCTTCTCTGAACTATCTCGTATAGGGTCAGTATCTTCTTTTTCATATTCAAAGTTAGATTATCAAGGAAATAACTTCCAATCTCTATTCCATTTTGCTCAAACACTAATAAAGCCATAACATTCTCCATTTTTTCAACAATATCCACTAGAAATTTCTGAATTGCTTCATTTTGGGTGTATAGCATAGAGATTCCACGGCTGAAGGCTTGAATTATCGTATGGATTTCAAAAATATTGCTCTTGTAAAAACCCATCTTAAATTTATCTAGCCAAGGGCGGATTCGGTGCTTGACTATTCCAATATTTTTTAAAATGGTAGGATCTTCGCCAATTTTTGGGTCGCATTTGTGGAGACATACAACAATCGGGGCATTTATTTCATTTTCTTCGAAAAATTCCAGAACCTCATCAAGATAAGCAATCGCGCTATCAAATCGAAGACTGTCTTGAATATCAATAACATATATCAATAAATCAATCCCGCTAAGATATCGCATTTTATTATTCAAATACTCGTCCATATAATGCTTTTGCCCACCAAAATCGTGCAAATAAATCATATGGTCCATAAAAGTGACTGAAGATCTCTCTATCTTCTTTGTAGGCTTTAGTCCTTTAACAGCCTCGGGGACATCGAATTTTTTACTCATTGCAGTTAGTATAGATGTTTTACCGGCATTATCCAGCCCTAGTAGAGCTACTTTCTTATCTGAAACCATTTTTTTTACCTATTTCTATGAAAAAATTTTTTTTTTTTTACCTATTTCTATGAAAATTAATCTGTAATTACTAAAATTAATTTGCTATTAATAAATTATTTTGCTTTGAACGTAAAAATGTATCACAAATTATTCTCAGATAATCTTATAGATCAAATTAAACAAAAGAAATCCATAATTTGCATAGGATTAGATCCTCGAATTGGAGGATCTGGTGCCAAAATTCCACAGAATATTATGGAACGCGCAAAAAACAATTATAATGATGCGATATGGGAATTTAATAAGGAAATTATCGATCATACTTGTGAAATAACTCCAATATTTAAACCTCAAATCGCTTTTTACGAGCAATATAATGCATTGGACGCCTTAAAAAAAACCATTGATTATATTCATAAGAAAAATTCTCTTGTTTTGCTTGATGCTAAACGAAATGATATAGGATCCACCGCAGAAGCTTACGCTTCAGCCATTTTTGAAAATTTTAAAGCTGATGCTGTCACTGTTAATGGTTATCTTGGTTCCGATGGGATTACACCATTTCTACGATATATTGCTGAAGGTAAAGGTGTGATTGTATTAATTAAAACTTCAAATAAATCCAGCGGGGAATTTCAAGATTTGTTCTCTCTATCAATCCCCAACATTCCTCCGAGTGGGATAGAAATTACTGTAGAAAAAGGATTGTTGGTCCGAAATTATATTCAGATGGCCAGATTGATAAAAGAATGGGGTGCAAATCCGAATTTTGTTGGGGAGGGCAATTCTTTTGGAAAATTTGGTTATTCAAACATCGGAGGGGTTGTAGGCGCGACATTTCCCGAGCAAATGAAATTGATTAGAAAAGAAATACCTCAAAATTTTATGTTGATTCCAGGATATGGGGCTCAAGGGGGTACTGCTAAAGATATAATTAATGGCGTCAATGAGGATGGATTAGGTGCAATAATCAGTGCATCTCGCTCGATTGATTACGCATATCAGAAATTAGATGAAACAGAATTCGGAGCTGCTGCAGGAAAAGCAGCCGAAGCTATGCGAAAAGCTATCAATCAAGAATTAGAAAAATCAGGAAAAATTGCTTATTAAATTAGAAATTTCTCTTCTAAAAATCGAGCAACTCCATTATCTTGATTACTTCGAATTGTTTTAGTAGAGATTTTTTTTAGTGAAGAAACTGCATTCTCAACTGCATATTTTTCATCGGCTATTTCAAACATAGAAATATCATTATTTCTCTACTTCATTATTATTCATTAATTCCTTTGCAACGGGAGAAATTTCAGATTTTGAACCAAGAACGTTGATTTCATATATTTTTATATCTGACCATGGAAGAGATATGACTTTTTGGAATCGAGGATCGTTTCTAGAGAGTCGATCTTCAACATTATATTTTTGTGCGTGATTGGATTTTCGTGTATAATAGACTTTATTCTCATTTTTCAAATTTACTCCATACAAAAAAGGATTCAGTTGATGTTTGTGAAAGATTTCTATAAATCTAGATATAAGAATATTTGGAATGAGTAAATGTTTCAAATATCTCTCTTTATCAAGATCATAAATCGAAACCCCGTTATGTAAGATTATTGGTAAATTTATGTTTAAAGGCTGAATAAGAGGTCTTGCTGATTCTAAAGCGCGAGCCGTGGCAACAGAAAACAAAAATCCTTTGTTAATTAATCGATTTATAATAGAAATTGTATAAGGGTTCAACTCTCCATATTTATTAAGTAAAGGTCCATCTAGATCTGAAATGATAAGAGTTGAATTTTCCATAATCTAAAAAACAGTAGATTGAAAAAAAAAAAATTTAAATTTCAGATTTTAGTTTGAAATGGCTGTCCAATACTGACTTCTACCAATTTTTTGAGTGCGAATAACACGATTGGCCTCTTCCAATTGGCTCATAACTCGCCAAATTTCGGAATTTGTTAGTTTGAAATACCTTCTCAATTCGGGAGTGCTTTTTTCCTGTTTATTCAGTAAATTTACAACTATTCTTTTTATTTCATGTTCATCTTGTGAATCTTGATTTGGTTGATTTTCTAATTGCGTTTCTTCTTGTTCGTCCATTTGCACAATTAATCCATCTGCAATTTGACTCAATCTATCAATTTTCAATCCAATATTTTCTGGACGCATGAACAAACAGCATAATTCCAGGCCACGGGAAAAAGCTACAACATAGAAATCATGGTACAATATCGCTAATGGTTGTAGTGTTTCATCTCCTCCTCTGAAACTTAGATAAAAATTCATTAAGAAACTTTCCATGTCAAATCGAAAATTCATTTTTTGGAACTCCTGAAAAAACTTCAAGTATGGTCCCTCTACTAGATCGAAACCTATCATTCCTGCAGACAAAATATCATTCTCATTAAAATCCATTTTTTTCTTGCTCCGTTTTTATTTTTCTTGTTCTGTTGTTAATATTTTAATTTTTTTTTGAGTATATATCATTAAAGTCGATATTAATTCAATCATAAGACTCCGATTTTTAGGATCAATAGCAACCATCGGATAAGTTTTAATTTTTAGTAATTCTTCAACATGATCAGGTGTCATGTGTCCTTTTAAATCTTGTTTGTTAGCTAAGCAAACAATTTCACATAGGTCATCATCGATTAGATTTCTCGCATGATCGATAATCTCCATTGTTGTGAGAACATTTTTCGGGGTTGAATCTGTTACAATAAATATCAAATCAGAACCATGGATATATTTGCTGAGCTGTTGCTTTATGAATGCTTTCTGGCCTCCAAAGTCCCATATCTTGAATGGATTAATATTTGGATCTTTTAAAGTTGCTAGATTGAAGCCCATTGTTGGATTATATCTTCCTGTAATCAATTGCCCACGGATCATTTTGGAGATTGTGGTTTTACCTGTTGCTGGGGCTCCAACAATTGAGATTTTAGCAAATTTTTGATCCATATTTTTTAACAGATTCTGCAAACTATTATATGAAAATATTATCTTGATATTATGAGGATGTCAAAAAAAAAAATTCAACAGAGAAAACCATAAATGCCTAAGAATATACTTGAGCTGGTTCGTGAATTTAATTATTTGGTAAAAGACGCAATTTCAGGACCAAATTGCATTGATTCAAATGTCTGCCATGGAGACTGTTGCTTTATTCATATTGATATTCCAAGAGTTTTGGCTCAATATTATATTGAACAAGGATGGGCTAGTAAAGAAGATTTCAAACGTGGATCAACTTTTAGCTTTAAGATTAATGTAGATTTGGAAAAATTACGGTGCGTTTTCTTTTCAAAAGAGATAAATGGTTGTTCCTTACATACAACGGGAATGAAGTGTCCTCAGTGTTTTGTTTATCCAACTGGTTTAGATCCTGACAAGGTAAATTCATCCTGTAAAAAAGCAGATGGTTGGTTTATAAATGATCCAATAAGTGTAAAAAAAGCTAAAGGTGTATTAGAAGATTATGTTTCAATGTGTCAAGCGGAGGCAGTAGAAGAGAACTCTCCCGAAAGGATTAATCAAAGATTACAAGCGTTGCCAATTGAAAAATTTGATACCCTTATACCAAGTAGTATTGCCGGAATTGAGGATGATTGGGATAATTTTAACATTTTGATAGGTGAGGGATATAATTTGGGCGTGAGATCATTTTGCTCGGAAGTAGGATGTGATTTTGAATATTTTGAATGCCCCGTTGTGTGTGAAGATCTAAAGAAAAAATTACTAAATTTCCTTTCTGAAAACTTATCCCAATATATTCAATCAAATGGGTTTAAGTCTCAATATACATTCATGGAATTAAAAGGGCAGAAGTAAACGATTTTTTGTTCTCTTCTGAGGTTTTAGAAGATCCTCTTATTCGCGTATGAGTATCACTTTTCCCACACAAATTAAATATTCCGCTAGAGAGTATGCTAACAAATTCTCTACAATTAGGACAGAGTTTCAAATTAGATCTATGGTCTAAGCAAGCATAAGTTTTAAAGTTATAATCTGTATTATAGATTATCTTTTTATATTTGAGCAAATTTAACATATGTTCATTTAAATTCTAATCATAAAATTTTATAACCATTTTTTATTGTGACCGCAAATTTCTCAATCAATTTTAACAAGACAGGATCATTATTTGAAACAGAACCTTCTAGTATTTTTAAAACTTCATAATTTGCCTCGTTTAGAAGTCTATCAATTTCATCACCGGACAAAGATTTTGGGTCGTCCTTATACTGACAAGCTAGTTGAATTTTATTTTTTTTGTAGTATTCATATAGTAAATCTACTTTTTCTGTTATAAACAATTCCATCATGTCTTGGAAGCTGGGGTCCATATCCCAAGTATCTTCATAATATTCTTTTGGATGATGTCTTATTTTTAATTCATACCATTTTCTGTGATATTCAAAATGGTCACGTAGCACTAAATCTTCATGGTAATCTTTATCAAAACAATCTTCAATTAATTGCATTCCTCTCGATGAAAGTTTTATAAAATTTTTTCTAGAATAATACACTGCAAAATAGAGCTTTGCTAATATTTTAAGAAGATTAGTTCGGGATAATCCTACAAAACTAACAATAGAAGATCTGAAAATTGAGATATTTGAATTTTCGGGTAATCCTTCAAACGAATTTTCGGGTAATCCTTCAAACGAATATATAATAGATTTTTTGATTTCAAGTTGTACATTTTTAGATTTTTTATTTTCAAGTTGCCAATTTATAGTGGGATTACCATAAACTGCTTCAAATGAACTAGAAAACTCAATTGTCCTAGAAACTTCTTGTATATTGTTGGTAAACTCAACATTCAGGCCTTCAAATGAACCGATTTCACATTCTTCAAAAGTAATCTTAGATTTCTTACCTAAAGTTTTAGGAAATCCTATGAAATTATTAAATTTACAATATTTAAACGTGAAATTATTCAAATTAGGTAATTTTTGAGGTAAACCTATGAAATTAATAAATTTACAATACCTAATCGTGAAATCATTCATTTTTAGCAATTTTTCAGGTAAACCTATAAAATTACTAAAAGATACTCCATTTACTTGAAAAGTTTTAAGATTTGGAAGATTAGGAAATTTTTCTAAAGATGACATTCGTTCAAGATTTAAAGGACTTGGTTCTTTATCTCTCCGATTAAGTGTATATTTTATTAAAGCTGCACGATTAAAATAACTTGGTTCTTCTTTCTGATTATATATGCTTCTTATTGGGCCTATGGAAAGATTCTCAAGATTTTTAATATACTTGATAATGCAATCAAGATCTAGAATTTGTTGTGAAGGTAATATCAAAGTTTTCAATCTTGGCATATTTTTTGGAATCTTTTCAAGGGATTTAAGATATGGTTCATCAATAATAAGTTTGGTTAAAGATGGTAATTCACGGGGTAACTGAATTAACGTTTTAATCTTATTGTTAATAAGTTCTAGATATTCTAATTTGTTTAATTCAGTTGGAAGTAATTTTAAGGTCTTAATTTCAGTGCTGTTAATTATTAACTTTTTTAATTTGGGCAATTCTTTGGGTAAATATTCTAAAGTTGTGATTTTCCGACCTTTAAGGGTTATGTTATCTAAATCGGCTACAGCACCTTGGTATTTCATATTCATCTCTTTTGTAACTTCTTTTTAATTTATTCTTTGTATAATTAATTATCTTAATTGAAGTATTTAAAATTAAATTCATTTAGTTTTTCTGGGGGATGTTGGAATAATTTTTAATTTGATTTTTAAGAATTTTTCTGAATTCATTAGATTTTTAAACCCGAACCACAAATAATTTATTGAGGC
>JAUWOE010000120.1 GCA_030612265.1 Promethearchaeum sp. | reverse complement strand
AATTTTTAGCCTCAAACGATCATTAGAAGCAATGAAATATACATCTCAGTTAAAAACACCTCATCCGAGATATTGTCTCTTCCAACTTGCTATAGATTCAAATGTTCAAAGTTGTGGAAAAGGGTCACTATTAATGGATGCCTTTTTCTCAACGAAACGAGAGCATCTCGATTGGGCCTTTTATTTAGAATCTAGTAATGATCGTACTGAGAAATTTTATCAAAAATGGGGATTTAAAACGTTGGATAAACGTATTTGGAGAGGAAATCCACTTAGGTCAATGGTAAAGACCATATAATGCCGAGAGAAAAGAGAATGGATGTTCTAACGGAATGGATTTTTTCCGGTCATCATCTTATATAGAAACATCCAAACTAAAACAGCAAATAAAACAAAAAAATCGCAAGAAGAATAATTGATCACAATCTGACGGGTTGATTATCGGTTATCTTAGTAAATTTCTGAGATTGAAGCCGTTTGGATTATTTTTTTATTATATTTTAATGATATCTTAACAATGCTAAGAAATATTGTGTGAACGTCACTAAATTATAGTTAAAAATTGCTATTTCCGTGCGATAAATCATCCTTCACTAAGTAATAATGATTTTTCAAGCATATATCTCATCCAAATAACCACAAATCCACCGACCACTACACCAATACCATCAAATCATCTCAATCTTATCGGTATTCCTAAAGGAATCCGCCTCTATATATTAAATCCCATAAAATACCACCCAAATCAGTGGGTTTACCCACTGGATGTAGGGTATATCTTTAAATCAGTTGGGAATTTTCAATAAATAAGTCAAAAGTGAAAAAATAACCGAGTTATTCTCGGTCAGTGGTCATCTAAACCTATGTTCAGATAATCGTTATTCGATAAGCTTGAGACCTTCTTCTGCTGAAAAAGTTCCCTTGACTTCGTATTCAAATCCTTCAATATCTTCGTATTTCATCATTGTTTTCATGTATTCTCCCATCCTTTGACCCAGATTTTCCGGGGCAACTTCCTCGATTTGGATAGTTACAAGTTTTCCACATTCGGTATGCGTGGAATGAACCTTAACAGCCGGGTTTGGAGGATTATCTTTTGTCAACTCCAAAAATCGAGCAATCACCTTTTTTCTCACTTGGTGGGAATAAACTGCTTTCATCATGATATACATTTTTTTTTTACATCCTATTCTTTAATTTGGAAAAAAAAGTGCTTAAAAAGAGAAGCAATTATATTTTTGTTACATTCTCATTTAAAAGCTTACACTTTTGGATATTAAAATACCATAGATCATATTCATATTAATTTTTTCAAAATTTTTTCCTATTAGAAACATTGAAATTGTATATTATATTAAAAATAAGTGATTTCAATGGTCTCGTTAATAATTGTAGGATTTGGAAACGTTGGACGTTCTTTAGCTGATATCATGCTTAAAGATCGTGAATATCTACACAAAACTTTTGGTTTTAATTCTGAAATTAGGGCAATTTGTGAATTGAAGGGTGCTTTAATTAACAAAAATGGTATTGATGTAGAAAGTCTTTTAAAATTGAAGGATATTTCTCAATCTTCTGATTGGGTACCTGATAAAACTGCATTGGATGTAATTAAAGAAGTTGATGCAGACATTTTAGTTGAATGTAGCTGGGTTAACAAAGACACCGGGGAACCAGCTGTATCTACTTTGAAAGCAGCAATGGATCGAAAAATGCACATAGTTTCATCAAATAAAGGACCGTTCTATTTGAAATATAAGGAACTTAAAGAAGTAGCAGATAAGAATGAAGTTATGATGGGGATAGAAAGCACAGTTTTAAGCGCGGTTCCTGCTTTAGCAGCAAAAAATACACTCGCTGGAACTCATATTAAAAGCATTCGGGGAATTTTAAACGGAACTTGCAATTACATCTTAACTCAAATGACTCTGACGAATTTATCATTTGATGAAGCTCTTAAGGAGGCTACGGATTTGGGATATGCCGAAGCTGATCCAACACTTGATATAAATGGATATGATGCGGCAGGCAAAATTGTAATTCTTGCAAATGCACTTCTTGGCTGGGATAAGACAATTAAAGATGTTGATATTAAAGGAATTACAGAAGTGACCCCAGAAAAGATTGAACAAGCGAAGAAAGAAAATATGTACATTAAACACGTCTGTATTGCAAAAGATGGTAAACTTTCGGCTGGTATCGAATTGATTCCAATGAATTCTACCTTAGCTGTCATGGGTTCGCTTAATTTAGTTGAATTTGAAACCGTAAATGCAGGACCATATACTCTTATTGGTCGTGGTGCAGGTGGTCCTGAAGCCGCATCTGGGATTCTTTCCGATATAATCAATATTTCAACTTTAAAATTTTAATTTTTAGGTTATTTTTTATTTTTTTCCTTTGCTGTCGCATTATTTCTAAATATTTATTAAATCTGACAACAACATAATAAATTGATTTGAAATGGAATGTTGTTTTCACGGAATAAATAAGCAAAAATGCATTTATCAATTAAGATGTGAAGGAATATACCAATTGATTTTGGAATTAGGAGGAGAAAAAGATTTTGCAACTAAATATTCCAGATATGCTTGGTTGCGTTCATTTCTTAATAAAATTTCCGATAAAAGCAAAGATCCAGCGAGTGGGTTAATTGGTAATACTATTAAAATTCTATCCAAATTATTTTCTCCAATATTACGATTTTTCATTAAAGATGTTTACGGAATTGACGATCTGATATCCAAAATTGAATCTGATGTAGAAAATCTCGAGAATTTGGAATTTATATTTGATCCTTTGGATTATTTCAACAAAGTTGGAGAGGGTTACGCAATTATTTTTCGGTATGCTGCAATAGGAGCTCATACAGAAATTAAAACTATAAGAAGAATGGAAAAATTAGGTCAAACTATAGGAACACTTATTTCATTTCGCGATTCTGTTCAAGATTTAAAAAGAGATAGGAATACGGGAAGTTTTAATCCTTTTAAAACTTGGAAAGATGAAAATGTATTGCTATACTATCAGAATAACAGTAAAAAGCTAATAGAAAACATTAATAAACTCATAGAAAACATTCATCTCAAGGTAAAAATTAAACAAGATCCTACAATTTCCAATAACAATTACCTTTATAGCCCGCCTCAAGCCTTAGGGAGTTTAGCAAAATATGCAAGTATAGCCTCAACACCATTTATAGGGTGCAGAACCAAATATAAAACACAACCTCTTCAGATTTGTGATGAAGCATGTCTAGCATCACAAAGTTTTCAAACGGTAGTAGTTTTTTCTTTGATTGCTTTATTTATTTGTTGTTGCTGTGTTTCATGTATTTCTGGTAGTTCCAGAAGGAGGTCCGGAGATGGATCAGATTACAGTGGGTGTAATTGCGGTTCTGGATCTGATTGTGGCTGCGGAAATTGTGGAGATTGTGGAGGTTGTGGTGGATGTGCCGGTGGTGGATGTGATTGTGGTGGTGGGTGCTAATTTCTTTTAGGTTTTAATAGGTATATTTTTTAATAATTTTTCACTCATTCTAACTGATAAGAATGATAAAAATTGTCTCATGGAATGTAAATGGGATTAACTCTACATTTAAAAAGGATTTAATTTCAATTATCAAAAAATTGGATTCTGATATCATTTGTTTGCAGGAGATAAAGGTTTCAGAAAAAACTATTGATCCACAAATTGAGAACCTTTCTTCTAACTATAAACAATACTGGAACCAAGCAGAACGTAAGGGATACAGTGGAGTTATGATTTTAACAAAAAAAAAACCTATAATGGTAAAATATGGATTAGGAAATAAAATTTTTGATAATGAAGGACGCTTAATTACCCTTGAATTTGCTGATTTCTTTTTAATAAACGCTTATATTCCAAATGCTGGAAGAGGATTGCCACGTTTACCTTTTAAACTTGAATACAACATAAATTTAATCAGATATATAAATTCATTAAAAAAGAAAAAACATGTGGTTCTTTGTGGAGACCTTAATGTAGCTCACAAGGAAATTGATTTAAAAAATCCAAAAACAAATAAGAAAAACGCTGGATTTACTCAAGAAGAAAGGGACTCTTTCAGTGATCTCCTAAATAATGGATATATAGATACGTTCCGCGAATTTACAAAAGAAGGAGGCCATTATACATGGTGGAGTTATCGAAATAATGCTAGAGAAAGAAATATTGGATGGAGATTAGACTATTTTGTTATTGATAAGGAATTTCTACCCAATATAAAAAGTAGCGAAATTTTACCAGATATACTTGGATCGGATCATGCCCCAATTCGATTGTTTATAAAATAGAACATTTTTTCTTTATTGAAATTAAATTAGAATATTGTGAATTGATTATTATGAGTACTGAAAAAAAAAATATTATGCCGGATATCATTAGAGTTAAACTTAATTCTAAAAAAATTGAACGAGAAGTAGTAAATTCCGAACATCCTTTAAAATTTTATGCAGGTAGGGCGTTATCATCAAAAATAATAGCTGATGAAGTGCCTCCGTTATCCGATCCTTTAGGTCCAGAAAATAAATTGATTTTTGCATGTGGATTTCTAACGGGTACTACAGCACCCAATTCGGGAAGAATTTCAATTGGTGCCAAAAGTCCTTTGACCAAAGGGATTAAAGAATCTAATGTTGGAGGAAGAACTCCTGCTTTACTTGTAAGAAATAACATTCGCGCTTTAGTACTCGAAGAACAATCTCCTAATTGGGTAATCATTAAGGTTTCTGAAGGAAACGTTGAAATTCTTGATGGAAAGAAATATTCTGGTTTAAATAATTACGAACTTACCAAGAAAATTTTGGATGAATATGGATCAAGAGTGGGCGCTTTTATGATTGGCACTGGGGGTGAACTTCAATTTGCAAATTCATCGATTGCTTCTTTGGATATGGAAGGATTTCCATCTAGACATGCTGGAAGAGGTGGTTTAGGGAGTGTTATGGGATCCAAAAAGGTTAAGGCAATAATTGTTATCCCTCCATCAAAATCTCTAATGGAATATGCCGATCAAAAAGGATTTAAATTGGTTGCTAGCCCCTGGTTTAAAGAACTCAATTTAGCAACAAAAGAAACGAAACATGTATTTGGAACACCTGGTTGTTTACTTGAAATGAATGAAATGCATGGATTACCCACCCAAAATTATCGAAGAGGTCAGTTTAAAGATGCTGAAAAAATTGGGGGGGAAGCGGTTCATGAATTAATTTTAAAGAATAAAGGAAAATATGGCCTCGCTTGCAGTCCCAGCTGTGCAATTCAATGTTCAAATATGATTCTTGATTCAGAAGGGAATCATATAACATCCAGTTTTGAATATGAAACTATTGGTCTTCTTGGATCCAATTTATTAATCAGTGATCTAGAAAAAATAGCAATGATGGACAAACTATGCGATGATTTTGGAATCGACACAATCGAAACAGGGAGCACCTTAGGAGTCCTTATGGATGCTGGATTAATAGAATGGGGCGATGCAGATAGGTGTATTGAACTTATAGAAGGTTTGAGGAAAAAAAACGTCGAAAGTATGGATTTAGGATTGGGAGTTTACGAACTAGGTAAGAAAATTGGCCATACGAGAATTCCTCACGTAAAACATCAAGCATTCCCTTCATATGAACCAAGAGCCCTAAAAGCACCTTCAATAACTTTCGTTACTGGTCCGATGGGTGCCGATCATACTGCAGGTGATGTTTCTGGCACAAATCCTAACAATTCTGAAGGAAAAATTGCACTATCTAAAGAACGTCAAATCCTTACAATGATTGTCGATTCAATGGGGATCTGCTATTTCGTTGGTCCTAGCTTTGAAAACACTGCTAAAATGTCTAAGTTAGTAACCGCAAGATATGGTGAGATTTGGGAAAAAGATACTGATGGCTGGATTGATTGGGCAAAAAAATGCATTTTAATGGAGCGAGATTTCAATGTAGCTGCGGGATTAGCTGCAACGGATACTCTTCCAAAATTTATGCTTGAAGAAAGGTTAGAAGAAGTTCCTTTTCATTGGGATTTCGATCCAGAAGAAATTGCTCACTATTGGGATGATTTTAATTAATTTCTTTTAATTCTTAATTCTTTTTTTAATTTCTAAAAGCTATATTTTTAAGTTCAATTTGCCTAAATTTATTTTGTATGAGTATCGCCGAAATACTTCAAATTACAGTTTATACAGTTCGTCTAATAATCGCTGTAGCCTTAGCTAGATACGCAATAAAAACTAAAGGAAAAAATTTTTGGTGGCTTTTCGGATTATACTTTACAAGTGGAATTTTTGGATTAACTGATTTCATACTTCAAATTGGTAATATATTTGCATTATCTTCAGGATTTCGGTTTATTTGCATGGTTCTTTTCATTCATTATACCTTTTATTTGGATAGAAATAATCCAACGTTATATTTTTTGATAATATATGTGATATTTGGGGTTATAATCATTATTTTCAACGTTTTATTTGACTTCATTAATCCACTTGAAGTTTACGATACAATTGCGAGCATAACACAAATAATCGGAAATCTAATTATATTTTCTTGGTTAATTTATTCCAGTTTTTATGCCTTTCGAAATGTGAAAAATGATGATACTGTAGATGATTGGGTTAAAATGCGCTACAAACTAGTTATTTTATACTCTTTTATAGGGATTTTTACGGCTATAGCTTATGGAACAATGACCTCGACTGAAATTAATTTTTATAACATTTTAGTCTTCTTAGCAACTATTGTTTATCAATTTACTCAACTAATTGCATGGGTTATGCCTAAATTTCTAAGAAATTTTTTTAATCGTCATTTTATGGCTCACATAAGTTCGAGTAAAACAATAGATGAGTTAAGTGAAGAAGAAGTAATTATTAAATTAGGGGAGGATTAAAATGGATATTGTAAATTTTCTAGGTCCAAAATTATCGGCGCTAATCAGTAAAGATGTTTTACCATGTAAAGGGTTGATTAGATTTGCAATTAAAGATGCTGGTAAAAATCCCAATTCATTAACATATAAAGATATAAATGAGATAGTGAACAATGAATTAAAGATTCGTTTAGATCAAGTGAATATCCCTGAAATAGATCAAGTAATTTTAGAATTGAATGAGATATTAATTAATAATCAATCAGTTTTTACCATGTCAATTTTTTAATCAATCGGACTTGATGATAAATGATGGAATTAAATCAGAAAAAGACTTTGTTTTTTCAGAAATTTTTTAATAGTTTTCCTGAGCCTGCCTTAGCAATGGATTCCAATTGTAAAATATTTGAATGGAATAAAGCGATGGAAGAATTTTGCGGGATAAAAGCAGAACAAATCATTGGAAAAAAATCTTCTGAATATAATATTCCATTTTATCAAAAATCTCAACCCTTACTCATTGAGAGTTATATTAAATCCAAAAAATATACAAATTCTATCTATACAAAAGAAGAAACTCTTACAATAAATAATGGAAAGGAAGTAAATGTTTTATCTAAAGTTAGTTTAATATATGATGATTTAAGCAATTTAATTGGAGGAGTTCAAACATTTCAAGATATCTCAGAACATGTCTCTGCTGAGAAAATGTTGGCGGAAGACTTATTAAAATATTCAGTTCTGTTCAACAACTCATATGATGCAATAATTTTGCATGACCTTAATGGAAATATTCTTGAAATTAATAAAAAAGCCTTAAATCTGTTTCAATTTAATCAAAAAACTTTTTTAAAGTTAAAATTAACTGAGTTATTCCCAAATAATGAACGACAACATCTAAAGAATTTCCTTGAAATTTTTCATAAAAAAAACTTCAACTTTGATGAATTTAACTTAAAAAAAGCAAATAATTCGGAATTCATCGGTGAAGTATCCGCGGATTTAATAGAACTTGAGAAACAAGAAATTGTGCAGTTAATTATCCGCGATATCACAGAAAAAAAGCATAATGAAGAGAATTTAGCTGCTGAAAAAGAAATGCTTGCAGTCACTCTCGCTGGCATTGGAGATGGCGTGATAACTCTTGATTCTGATGAAAATATTATTCTAATTAATAGAGTTGCTGAGAAGATTCTGGAAATAGAATATAAAGAAGTTTTTGGTAAGAATTTATACAATATTACTGCTTTTTTTAAAGATTTACCAAATAAGCAATATGAACTTCAGGAAATTAAAAAATTAATTGAAAAATGGTCCAATCCATCCACATCTTTTTCTGTTCTCAATATGAAAGATGGTCGGGAAAAAATAATCGAGCATAATGTCGCTCCAATTCATAACAAAGATGGAGGAATAACAGGAAACATCATCGTCTTTCGAGATATTACAGACAAACGAAAGAAAGAAGCGGAAGAATTTAAAAATCAAAAAATTGAATCCATTGGTTTACTCGCAGGGGGAATTGCACATGATTTTAATAATATACTTACAGCCGTACTTGGGAATACCGCTCTATTAAAAATGGATCTTGATGAAAAATCTGATAAATACTCAATTTTAAATGAATTAGAATCTGCGATTCACAGAGCAAGCAAATTGACATATCAATTGCTGACTTTTTCCAAAGGAGGCGCACCTATTAAGAAATTTATGAGTATTGGTGAAATCATTAAAGAAAGTTCAAATTTTGCTCTTCATGGGACTAAAAATGAAATTGAATTTAAATTTACTCCTGATTTATGGCCAGTCCATATCGATGAAGGCCAGATTACCCAAGTAATTAATAATCTAGTTATTAATGCTGTGCAAGCAACCAAAACTAAATCCAAAATAATTGTTCAAGTCAATAATTACTTAATGGAACCTGATAATATATTAATGCTAACGCCTGGAAATTATGTTAAAATTTCAATACAAGATTTTGGGGGGGGAATAACGGATGAGAATCAGGTAAAAATCTTTGATCCTTATTTTACTACAAAAGAAAGAGGATCAGGCCTTGGTCTTTCCGTTTGTTATTCGATATTAACTAGACATAATGGAAAAATTACTGTGGATTCACAAGTTGATAAAGGTTCAACTTTTACATTTTATCTTCCCGCATTTCCTGAAGTTATGATAAAAATTGAAGATACATCCAATTCTATAAAAAAATCCTTTAGTAAAAATGCAAGAATCCTTATTTTGGAAGATGAAAAGCCTATTCGGGTTTTATTGGAGAAATTTTTAAGAAAAAATAATTTCTATGTGGAAAGTGCAGCTGGTGGAGAAGAAATTTTAGAATTATATCAGGATGCATTTGGTAAAGGGCAAGAATTTGATATTGTTATTTTGGATTTAACAATCAAAGGCGGAATGGGCGGAGAAGAAACATTTGAAAATTTATTAAAAATCAATCCTAATGTTAAAGCGATAGTAGCAAGCGGCTATTCAACGAAAAAAATCCTAAGTGACTATAAACATTTTGGTTTTGCTGGAATGTTAAGTAAACCTTTTATGATGTCCGATTTAATAAAGGAAATCGAAAGATTATTAGATAACAAATAATCTGTGGACTAAGAAAAAATTTTTAAATCCTTTTTTCAGAAAATTTTTACATTGAAAGAATTTTTATAATTTCAAACTAAAAATAAATCTATGTCATTAATTGACAAATTGAAAATTACCGATGAAAATCTAAAAAATGTAAATGATTTCCTTTTAGATCCAGAAAATCCGTTATTTAAATCTTTCATTGAAATTGTAAATAAATATGGAACTCCCGAAGAAATTAATAAGAAAGCCAAAGAAGCAGGTAAGCTTGAAAATTTAATGAATAGGCTGAAAGAAAAAAATTCTCCCTATGTCAGAGACTTGGAATGGCTTATCGAGCAAAAAGAAAAAGGGGCTTTTATAAAACTTGAAGATTATTACAAAAAGGTTCTCGGTGATAAATATGAATCCACCAAAATGAAGGAAGGATACGCCGTCACCATGGAAATTTCCGCGCTTCAATTCTTCCCATTCCTTATAGAAGAAGCGAAACAAGCAATTGCAAATCAGGAATTAATGCCTGGACGCTTTATCAGAGTTAGAAGTATGAAAGAACAAGTAGAAGATGATCAATTACTCGCTGTTTCTATTGCCATGAAAATTGTAGGTGCGTCCTACGTTGATACTCTCGACACTAAAGGAACTGATGGATCTAATGTACATTTAGGTGGTCCCGAAACAATAACTGGATACTTTGGGGGAATTGGGCAACCTAATGAATATGCTTTAAAGTGGTTGGACGAATTTTTGCACTATTATACTGAATACGGGGTACAACAGGTTCTAAATATCAATCCTGGAACGGTTCTCATTGGATACTTATTATATAAAATTGGAATTGATATTGAATTTAAAATTTCTGTCTATTTAGGAAACGACAATCCGTATGGCGTTTTATGGACGATGATGACAGCAAAACTATTCGCTCGTGAAGATGGAACTACTCCCCTAATTGGATTTAATTTTTCTAACTCAGTAAATAATGAAACAATCGAGCTTTCAGCCATTCCTCGAAAAGCATTTGGATTTGAAGATATAGTTAGGATAGAACACCATATTTTTGAAACCTATAAGAGTATTGTGCGACAACCTTATGATAGAAGAGCAGAATTAGTAGATGTGGCCGCAAAAGTCAAAAATATTAGCGCTAAACATGAAGGAGGAGATATTGAAGTTGAAAAAAGCCGAGAACATCCATCAGATATTCTTGAGTATTTCTTACCTAAAGAAGAGATAATGAAACAAGGATTAATGGACTTTTTAACCATCAATTACATGGATAAACATAATTCTACTACTAAAACTGCTGAAGCATTAATAAAGGCCGGTATTCCCGTTATTGTAGCAAAAAATCTGCATTAGTATAATTTTTTTTTTCTAATTTTCTTTTTTCATTTCTCTAATTAATCTTAAATCTCCTTAATGTTGAAGAAATAGGAGAAGGAAAATGAAATGAAACCTTCCCCGGATTATGTGATTTCGATGAAAAATAAATATAATAAATTAAATTGATAGGAAATTTTCGGGAAGTCTGTGAACTCGTAATTTTGGATATCCCTCAGTTTGAACAATTTCTACATCTTTTACGAATTCATGTTTTTTTAGAATCTCAAAGTAGGAGTAGAAGACTGAAAGACTGGGTAAAAACAGCTGAAAATCGATTTCTATATTTGGCATGGTTAAATCCTTCTGAGGCGTTTTTATTATAATTAAACTAGGTTTTGGAAGTCCTAATAATTCCATTATTAGAAAATTTCTAAAAAAAAATCGTAAAATTTTAAAAAATTTTTAATGCAAGTTTTTCACAGAAATAACGGGAATTTCTTAAAAAGTATTAAACAGTCTTCAAGGTTATAGACTCTCCGACTTAAAACGCCTCTAATCGTTAAGAAACATTTTCCGATCAAGTTATAAGTGGGAAAGTAGAAATATTAAGTGATAACAATGATATTTCTACAGTCACAGGCGATTCCCCAATCGACCAGCTGTTCTTTCCCTATAGATCTCTTTCATTTAAAAGAATTTAA
>JAUWOE010000035.1 GCA_030612265.1 Promethearchaeum sp. | reverse complement strand
TAAAATGCATAACAGTTGTCTGTCCTTCATGCTTTCTACATTTTGATTATCAACAGAAAGCAATTAACAAGAAATTTGAAACAGATTTTAAATTTCCTATATTATATCTGACAGAATTAGTAGCTTTGGCAATGGGATATAGTTATGAAGAATTAGGCCTGAAATTTCATGGAATTAAACCAAAAAAATTGCTGCAAGAGCTTAATATAATTTCGACTAAGTAAAAATTGAGAAAGGAGGCTTAATATAGTGAATGAAAATACCAAAAACGTGATGATAATAGGTGGTGGGATAGCTGGAATTCAATCATCCCTTGATTTAGGTGATATGGGGTATCATGTGGATTTAATTGAACAAGAACCGTGCATAGGGGGACGAATGGCTCAATTGGATAAAACACTTCCAACAAATGATTGCTCTATCTGTATTTTGGCTCCCAAACTCTCAGATTGTTTTCGACATCCAAATGTTAAAATTCATAGTTTAACTCAAGTTCAAGAAATATCAAAAAATGGCCGAGGGTTTAAGGTAAAACTGCTGAAGAAAGCGCGTTTTGTAAATGAAGACTCTTGCATTAATTGTGGGCTTTGTGTTGAGAAATGTCCAATGAAGGTTCTAGATATATTTGATATGAAAATGCGTAAAAGGAAAGCGATATATATATATTATCTTCAAGGTGTTCCCGCTGTTATGGCAATTGAAAAGGAAAAATGCCTATATCTAAAAAATAAGAATAAAGAAAAAAAAGTTTGCGGTTTTTGCTCAGATGTCTGTGAGCATGATGCTATTGATTTTTCTCAGACAGACACCAACTATACTCTCGAGTCTGATGCTATAATTATGGCAAGTGGTTCAAATCAGTATGATCCCACCCCTCTTTATACTTATGGATATAAGAAATTTAAAAATGTTATAACTGGATTGGAATATGAAAGAATGATTAGTGCTTCGGGGCCAACTGAGGGGCACATAACAAGATTATCAGATAATACTCATCCTAAAAATATAGCTTTTGTTCAATGTGTGGGTTCCAGAGATGTAAATACAAATTCATATTGTTCTTCAATTTGCTGTACCTATTCGACCAAACATGCAATTCTTTCAAGAGAACATGATGAAGAGATGCAATCAACCATATTTTATATTGATCTTCGAGCTGGTGGAAAAGGTTTTCAAAAATACATTAAACGAGCGAAGGATGAATATGGAGTAAAATATGTAAGGGGTAAGATTGCTGAAATAACAATTGATGAGAATGCTAATCCGATATTACATTATGAAGATCTAGATACATATGAAGTCAAAACAAAAAAAGTAGGGTTTGTAATATTAGCCTGTGCAATGATCCCAACTAGAAATTCGGGTAAATTGGCTAAAGTGTTAGGAGTTGAATTGGACGAATTTAATTTTGTAAAAAGTTCTATTGATTCTCCTGTAAATACGAATATTCCCGGAATATTCGCCTGCGGGTCGTGTTTAGGACCAATGGATATCCCACACAGTGTTATTAATGCTTCTGGCGCAGCAGCTAAGGTTTCAGAGTACATTAGAGTACAAAAAGGTGGAAATCATGGATGAAATTAGAATAGGGGTTTTTGTTTGCCATTGTGGTACTAACATTGCTGGATTTGTAGACGTTGCTTCAATAGAAGAATATGTAAAGACATTACCTCATGTAGTTTTCACACAAAGGAATTTATATACATGTTCTGAAACTGGTTTACTTGCTATAAAAAATGGTATTAAAGAAAACAATCTAAATAGGGTAATTGTTGCCGCATGCACTCCAAGAACTCATGAACCGCTATTCAGAGGTATTTGCAGTGAAATGGGTTTAAATCCATACTTTTTTGAATTTGTTAATATACGGGAACAATGTTCATGGGTTCATCAGAAAGAAAAAGAAAAAGCCACCTCAAAAGCCCGAGATTTAGTTCGCATGGGTGTTGCAAGAGCTGCTTTATTAGAACCTTTGGAGAAATTTCAGATTGATGTCGAGCCTTCTACTTTGATTATTGGAGGGGGAATAAGTGGAATGAGTGCAGCTAGTGTTCTTGCAAACCAAGGATTCCATGTTATTATAGTTGAAAAAGATACTGAATTGGGTGGTCAGCTGAGAAATCTTCATCGTTTGTATCCAGGTGATATGGATTCACAAAAAATGTTATCAATAAGGGAAGAAATTTTAAAAAATCCAAAGATTGAAGTTCATATTTCCTCTAAAATTAAAAATATTGATGGTTATATTGGTAATTTTGATATCACAGTTCTAAAAGGTGAAAAAGAGATTAAATTTGGTGTTGGAACAATTATTGTTGCAACCGGTACTGATGTTTTAAAACCTAAAGGGCTCTATAATTATGATGGTAAAAAAGTAATAACTCAAAAAGAATTAGAACTTTTATTTAAGGAAAATCAGTTCAATTCTAAAAATATTGTTATGATTCAGTGTGTTGGGTCCAGAAATGAAGAGAGACCTTATTGCTCGAGTATTTGTTGTATGACTGCAATGAAAAACGCTCGAGTTATTAAAGAAAAAAACCCTGATGCAGAAGTTTTCATTTTAAATAGAGATATTTATACTTCGGGTACATATCAAGAAGAATTTTATCGCGAAGCAAGAAAAATGGGAGTAATTTTTACTCGATATAATGAATCTAAACTTCCTCAAGTAACTGAAGATAGTGTAATTTATTATAATGAATCTTTAAAAGAAGATGTTGAGATTAAATATGATTTGGTTGTTCTCTCAACACCTCTGGTAACCTATCATGAGGAATCAAAAAAGCTCTCTAAAATGTTGAAGGTTCCTCTTGATGAATTCGGATTTTTCCTGGAAGCCCATGTTAAATTAAGACCAGTTGATTTTTCTAATGATGGAATTTTCGTTTGCGGAACATGTAAATGGCCTGCAAACGTACCAGAATCTATATCCCAAGGTTATGCTGCTGCTTCAAGAGTGACAAGAATTATTTCAAAGGATACATTCACAGTTGAAGGTGCTACTGCATGGATAGATCAAGAAAAATGCATTGCTTGTGAAATTTGTCTCAAAAAGTGTCCTTATAAGGCAATTACAAGAGATGAAGAAGATCGTGTAATTGTTAGAACGGTTCTTTGTAAGTGTTGTGGTGTTTGCTCAACAACTTGCCCAGAACACGCAATAGATATTAGACATTATAAGGATAATCAAGTAGAATCTCAAATAACTGCATTATTGGAGGAGGGTGAATGGATTGAATGAATTAATGACTGAATCAAAATCTGAATCAGAAAAAGAATTTGAGCCAAAAATTTTGGGTTTCTTATGCAATTGGTGTTCATATGCTGGAGCTGATTTGGCGGGTGTGAGTCGCAATCAATATCCTCCGAATGTTAGGGTAATTCGATTAATGTGTAGTGGTAGAGTAGATCCAAATTTTGTAATAGACGCTTTGATAAAGGGTGCTGATGGAATTTTGATTCTTGGTTGCCATTTGGGTGATTGTCATTATGGGGAAGGCAATTATGAAGCACAAGCTAATTACAAAATGGTTGATAAACTGCTTAAATTTGTAAAATTAGATAATAGAGTTACTTTAGATTGGGTATCGGCTGCAGAAGGGACATATTTCGCTAAAATTGTTACAGATTTTACAAATAAAATTCGCTCTCTTGGACCATCACCACTTTCAAAGAAATCTAATCCTTCAATAGAAATACAATTGAAAATGAAAGCTGTAAAACAAGTTGTCTACAATCCCAGAATTAGGAAGTTAGTAGGAAGAGAAAGGAACATCACTTTAAATGAAAATGTTTACGAAGAGATTATTGATAAAGATGAATTCGATCTTCTACTAAATGAGACTTTAGAAGCTGAATATGTAAGAAATCAAATCTATTTTCATTTAGAAGAATCCCCAAAGTCTGTTAAAGAAATTTCAAATAAAATGGGAATTGATAAAAAAATCATTTTTGAACAATTATTAGTCTTACGTCAGAGATCGCTTATAGATCTCTCAGAAATTAAAGGTTATAGTCCTGTATACAAGGTAAAAAAGTAAAGTGAAAATATATGGAAAAGATTGGTGCTGTTTTAGTCATTGGGGGAGGTATCGCTGGAATTCAATCCGCTTTAGATTTAGCTGAATCAGGATATAAGGTGTATGTTACTGAAAAAACTACTGGAATAGGAGGGGTTATGGCACAGTTGGATAAAACTTTTCCTACAAATGATTGTTCAATGTGTATTCTTTCTCCTAAACTTGTAGAAGCAGGCAGACATCCAAATATCGAACTACTAATCAACGCAAATATTCTTAAACTTGATGGAGAAGCGGGGAATTTTAAACTAAACATATTAAGAAAAGCGTTATTCATAAATAGTGAGAAATGTACTGGATGTGGGATATGTGGCCAAGAATGTCCTGTAGAAAGCATCGATATCTATAATGAACATATGGTTATTAATAGCGCAGCATTTGTTAAATATCCTCAATCTGTTCCTCTTGTTTTTTCCATTAATAAAGATATGTGCATTGGCTGCGGAATATGTCAGGCAGTTTGCAAGGCTCACGCAGTTGAATATTTCCAACAGGATGAAGAAATTAATATTAATGTAGGTGCTATTATCTTAGCTCCGGGTTTTGATGAATTTGATCCTGCACCTTTACAGGTTTATGGTTATGGTAAATATCCAAATGTTGTATCAAGCATTGAGTTTGAAAGAATTTTAAGTGCGAGTGGCCCTTATTCCGGAATGGTTTTAAGACCTTCTGATGGGGATATTCCAGAAAAAGTAGCTTTTCTTCAATGCATTGGTTCACGCGATGTTCATCATGCTAAACCATATTGTTCTTCAGTTTGTTGCATGTATACTGCTAAAGAAGCAGTAATTGCGAAAGAACATCAACATCAAGTAAATCCAACTATATTTTCTATGGATATTAGGGCTTATGGAAAAGATTTTGATAAATATATAATAAGAGCTCAAGATGAATATGGGATAAGATATATTCGGAGTCGAATTTCATCAATTGAAGAAAATCCAAGAAATAACAATCTTATTTTAAATTATGAATCAGAAGATGGGTCTTTGATAAGTGAAGAATATAATATGGTTGTGTTAAGTGTAGGCTTAAACCCTCCAGATGACGCTATTAAGTTAAGCAAGATTTTTGGTTTCGAATTAAATGAATACAACTTTTGTAAAACCGATCATTTTACACCGAGTAAAACATCCAAATCGGGTATTTTTGTGTGTGGTGCATTTGCTGCTCCAAAAGATATTCCTGAAAGTGTTATTCAAGCAAGTGCAAGCGCTGCACATGCAAATATTTTATTACATTCAGCACGAAATTCTTTAGTAACTAAGAAAGTTTATCCTCCAGAAATCAATGTTGAAGGACAAGCTCCAAGAATCGGAATTTTTGTTTGTCATTGTGGTACTAATATAGGGGGTTATGTAGACGTTCCAAGTGTTGTTGAGTATGCTAAAAACTTAGAGAATGTAGAATATGCAGAGGATAACCTATATACTTGCTCAGCAGACACGCAAATAAAAATTGTTGAAACAATAAAAGAGCATAATTTAAACCGAGTTATAGTTGCTTCATGCACACCTCGAACCCATGAACCATTGTTCCAAGAAACAATAAGGGAAGCGGGGTTAAATCCATATCTATTTGAAATGGCTAACATTCGGGATCAATGCAGTTGGGTACATATGCATGTACCTATAGCTGCCACCGATAAATCAAAAGATTTAGTAAGAATGGCCGTGAGTAAAGCAAATAAAATAGAACCCCTGCAAAGAACCATTTTAGATATGAACCATAATGTTTTGGTTATCGGTGGTGGAATTTCTGGATTGTCTGCAGCATTAGGTTTTGCAGAACAAGGTTTTATGACTTATTTGGTTGAAAAAACTACAGAATTGGGCGGGCATGCCAAAAACATTCATGCATCCATCGAAGGTAATAATGTTCAAGAATTTTTATCAAATATTATTGAAAAAGCGAACAAGAATGAGAACCTTAAGATCTTTTTGGAATCAGAAATTGATACTATCGAAGGATTTGTCGGAAATTTCGAAACCAAATTAAAATCTAGTGAGAATAAAGAAAACGACGAAGGTACCCTTGAACATGGAATAATAGTAGTTGCCACAGGTGGAGAGCAGTACCAACCCACAGAATATTTGTATTCCAAAGATCCAAGAGTTGTTACCCAAATAGATTTTGAAAAGATGCTTTTCGAGAGTAAATTCGATGAAAAAGTCAATAAAATCGTAATGATTCAATGTATAGGCTCCAGAAATGAAAAAAATCCGTATTGTAGCAGGGTTTGTTGTGCCGAAGCCATTAAAAACTCCATAAAACTAAAAGACCTCTACCCGGAGAAAGAAGTTATTGTTCTATTTAGAGACATTAGAACATACGGTCTTAAAGAAAAATATTACCGGGAAGCTAGAAGTAAAGGTGTTATGTTTCTTAGATTTGAGGAAGACTTGCCTCCTGAATTAGAAAAAGAAGGTGAGAATCTAGTTATTCATGTAGATTCACCGAACATCGGAAAAGTTGATTTAGAGTTGGATCTGTTAGTGTTGAGTGTAGGAATACACCCTCCATACGAATCCAATGAAAAAATGGCTCCAATGTTAAAAGTTCCCTTAAATGACGACAAATTTTTCTTAGAAGCTCATGTAAAATTAAGACCTGTGGATTTTGCAACCGCAGGAATCTTTGTTTGTGGACTCGCACATTCTCCCAGATCGATTGATGAATCAATCATGCAAGCTAATGCGGTAGTTTCTCGAGCTTCAACATATCTGAGTAAAGATGAAATCGAAGCTGAAGGAATTATTGCCACAGTCGATATTTCCAAATGTTCGGGGTGTGGATTATGTATCGAGACTTGTGCCTACAATGCGATCACAATGGATGAAGAAAAAATGGTTGTTGAAATTAATTCCGGACTCTGCAAAGGTTGTGGTGCTTGTGTTTCGAGTTGTAGGGGCTTAGCAATCGATTTACTCGGATATACAGATGAGGAAATATATTTAGTTATTAACGAATTTAAATAATGGTGACACAATGGAAGATACAGAAAAAACTGAAGAAATCCAAGTTATAGCTCCGACTGATAAAGTTACTGATGAAAATTGGGAGCCAAAAATAATAGCATTTCTCTGCAACTGGTGTTCATACGCTGGAGCGGATTTGGCTGGTGTTAGTAGAATTCAATACCCTCCAAATGTGCGCGTTGTGAGAGTTCCGTGCTCCGGAAGAATCAATCCTTTATTTATCTTAAAGAGTTTACAAGTTGGATGGGATTCTGTTCTCGTATCCGGGTGTCATCCAGGAGATTGCCATTATATATCTGGAAATTATTATGCTCGAAGAAAATTTTCTGTGTTAGATGATTTGTTTGAGTTTATGGGGATTGATAAGGGGCGTGTAAATTTCTCGTGGGTTTCTGCAGCGGAAGGTGCCGCATTCGCAAATATTATAGAGAAAGTTACTGAAAAAACGCGTAAATTGGGACCAAATCGATTATTTAAAGAATTATAAGATCTGGGATAAAGAAATGGAACAAATTAAAAAATCACTTAATGAAATTGTAAAATCTCTAATTTCGGAAAAAAAAGTTGAATATGTATTCGGTTTTGAAGAAGGAACTCTTCCATTAAAATCAGTGCCTTTGTATATTGAGAAAGAAGAGGATATTGATAGAATGATATGGAACGAATATTGCAATCTCAACCTGGTAAAATTTCTTCTTGAAGAACCTCATGGAAAGAAAATAGGGATAATTTTAAAAAATTGCGAGATTCGGTCTTTAATTGTATTAATTAATGAAAATCAAATAAATCGGGAAGATATTGTAATCATTGGGGTTCCATGTAGCTATGGTATAATCGATTTTAATAAAGTTTCTAAATTAATTGGTGGAAAAGAATTTACTGAGTTCAAAAAGAATGGAAATGATTATACCTTTAAAGGAGTTGATTTTGAAAAAACTATTAAACTTCAAGATATTCTTTCAAATTCATGTGTGTATTGTAAAGATAAAAACCCTGTAGAATATGATTATCTGGTTGAAGCCCCTATCGAATTTAAAACAATTCAAGAAGAAGATATCGATGAATATCTTGATGTAATAGAGTTTGAGAAAAAAAAACCGAAAGAACGCTGGGAGTACTTTAAAAAAGAGTTAGAAAAATGCACTTTATGCATGGCTTGTCGCGAAAGCTGCCCATTATGTTATTGCAAAGTATGTTTTATAGATTCAAATCAACCACAGTGGTTTGATAAAACCGAAGATCTTTCAGAAAAATTGCTTTTTCATATGACTCGGGCTATACATTTAGCGGGACGTTGCATAATGTGCGAAGCTTGTACCCGAGCGTGCCCAGAGGGAATTAATATTCATTTATTATATAAAAAATTAAGGAAAATGTCAAAAGATAGATGGAATGCTGATAAAATTGAATTAGGAGATCCTTCTGTTTTAGGATCCTACAAAATAGATGATCCTCAAGAATTTATGGTTAAGGAAGATTAGGTGGGGGAAAAAATGGTAAAAAAAAAAGAAAAGCAAGATAACCAAACATTTGAGAAAATTATTCCAAAAGATAAACTGGATTCTTTAATCAAGGGATTGAACAAAGATTTTAAGTTAATAGTTCCAAAAGAGACTGAAGATGATATTGAATTTGATTACCTTGACTCAGATAAGGAAGAATATCAATTTCCAGAATATCAAAATTTAAGAGTTTCTCCTAAAAAATTTCTCTTTCCACGAAAAGAAGTGTTATATTCATTTGAAAAAGAAGGTACAAATATTAAAATAAAAGAAAAAGAAGAATTAATCGAAGATCAGGTGATTTTCGGGATAAGAAGTTGTGATGCGCGAAGTTATAAAATCCTAGATACTTTCTTTTCATCAGGAAAATATAGCGATCCTTACTATTTCAGCAAAAGAAATAAAACTCTATTAATTGGTTTAGCTTGCAACGAACCTATGACTGCGTGCTTTTGCACATCAGTTGGTGGTGCCCCATTTTCATCTGAAGGTTTGGATGCGATTTTATACGATCTGGGAGATAAATACATCTTTAAAATAATCTCTGAAAAAGGAAGCGCATTTAGTAAATATGTTAGTGAGTATCCAGATGTAAAAAAGGCTGATCTTAAAAAGAAAGAAGAGTGGGCAAAATCAGCACGTGATAAAATTAAATTTGATATTAATTTGGATAACATTGAAAAGGATCTCGATGGTTTATTTGAAAGTGATATATGGTCCAAAGTTTCCAGAAGGTGTATTTCTTGCGGGGCATGTAGCTACGTATGCCCTACCTGCCACTGTTTCGATGTGCAAGAACAATCTGATAAAAATGGAGGGAAAAGAGTCCGAATTTGGGATAATTGTCAAGCTTCAATTTTTACTCTCGAAGCATCTGGGCATAATCCTCGAAATTCAGGTAGAGAAAGGACAAGACAGCGAATATATCATAAATTTAATTATTATCTTAAGAATTATAAAATTCTTGGCTGTGTAGGTTGTGGGCGATGCATCAAAGTATGTCCTACAAACCGAGATATAAGAGAAACACTTAAGGCTGTAGTCGAAGCTGCAGAAAAAGCGTAAGTAGGTTAGAAAATTATGAATCAAAAGCAAGAACTTGATAACCCCTATATTCCTTCTTTGGTTACCATAGAAGATGTCAATTCAGAAAACGAGGTTAATGATCTAAAAACCTTCAAATTAATTTTTAATGAAACTGCGGATAAAGAAAAATTCTTTGAAAACTTTAAACCGGGCCAATTTGCAGAGATAACAGAATTTGGGATAGGAGAATCACCGATCGGAATTGCAAGTTCACCTACAGAAGAAGATTACCTACTTTTCACAATTAAAAAAACAGGAAAGGTAACAAATCGTCTTCATGATTCAAAAAAGGGGAAAATTATCGGGATCCGGGGACCCTTTGGAAATGGTTGGCCACTCAAAGAAGCAGAAGGAAAAAATATTGTAATAATTGGTGGGGGTTTTGCTTTTACCACTTTACGTTCTTTTATTGTATATCTTTTACATGGGAATAATCGGGAAAAATTTGGAGATATAATAATAGTTTACGGGTGCCGTAATCCAGGAGAGTTTTGTTATAAAGATGATTTAGAAGAGTGGGGAAAAAGAGATGATATAAATCTCAATTTAACCATCGATAGCGAACATCCTGATTGGGATAAGTTGGTCGGATTTGTTCCAACGATTACGAAAGAAGTCGCTCCAAGTCCGAAAAATGCTATGGCGTTTGTATGTGGGCCACCAATCATGATTAAATATACTTCTCCGGTTCTCAAAGAATTAGGGTTTAAGGATGAACAAATATTTCTATCGCTGGAGATGAGAATGAAATGTGGAATTGGGAAATGTGGAAGGTGCAATATAGGAAGTAAATTTGTATGCATTGATGGGCCCGTTTTTTCGCAAGCTGAATTAAAAGAACTACTTAGAGATTAGTAAATCTCTTGGACCCCCACTAAAAGTTCAAATTTTATTCCTTAATTTTTAATATTTAAGTTGGTTATCATTATTATGAATAAAAAAAGACAAAAAATTGCCTATGATCCTACCTTTCCCTCAAAATTAGATGATGATGGTTGGACTGAGCAGGGAATTCAAGAAGTAGTTAATGCGAATAATCAATTTGCTTTAGAATTATATTCAAAATTGAATGAAGCTGAAGAAGGAAATATTTTTTACTCCCCATATAGTATTTTTTCTGCTTTGGCAATGAGTTATGAGGGTGCAAAAGAACAAACAGCAGATGAAATGGAATTGGTTTTTCATTTTCCTGAAAAGAGTATATTAAGACCTAATTATGCTGCAATTTTTAATAATATTAATCGAGAAAGAACAAATTATGAAATAAGAACTGCAAATGCACTATGGATGCAATATGATTTCCCCTTTATTGAAGATTACACAAATACAATTGAATGTTTTTATGGAGGAAAAGCAACAAATGTTGATTTTGTAAGTGAAACGGAGAAATCAAGGAAAATGATTAATGACTATATTGAAGAGCAGACTAAAAATAAAATTAAAGATATACTCCCGCTTGGAAGTATCGATTTATTCATCAGATTGGTAATTACAAATGCCATTTATTTTAAAGGAGAATGGGAATGGAAATTTTATGAATCTGAAACGAGGGAGCAAAAATTCAGAATATCTCCAAATAATGTAGTATTAATTCCAATGATGAGTATGAATCCTGGTATAACAAAATTTAATTATGCGAATTTGAAAGATCTGCAAATCCTTGAATTGCCATATAAAGGAGACAAAATTTCCATGCTGATATTATTACCAAAAATAAATCTTGATGCTATCGAACCTTCTTTTACAGCAGAAAAACTTTACAATTATACAGGTCAAATGCAAGAGACATGTTTAGATGGAATTTATTTACCTAAATTTGAATTTAATACTAAATATTTTATGAATAAAATGCTAAGCTCTTTGGGGATGCTAAATGCATTTGAAAAAAGCGCAAATTTCTCAGGAATGACAACTGCTGGAGATCTTTATATTAGTCAGGTTATTCATCAAGCATATGTTAAAGTTGATGAAAAAGGAATGGAAGCAGTCGGTGCAACTGCTGTTTTGCACAAGTTGGGTCTTTCAAAATTATTTATAGCCAATCGTCCCTTTATTTTCATAATTCAAGATAAGGAAACAAGAAATATTTTGTTTATGGGAAGATTCTTTGATCCAACCGGTTAATAAAGAGATAACAAACTTCCCGTTTTTTCGCAAGCTGAATTAAAAGAACTACTTAGTGATTATTAAAGATCTTGGATCTCAGAATGCTCATAGTGGTCCAATTATCCAAGTTTAGGCATTTTTTAAGTGGCGGTTCAATAGTTATTCCTTACAATTTATATAAGTTAAGTTGTCTATCTAAATTATGAATAAAAAAGGATTAACAATTGGGATGATGTTTCTTGTGGTTTCAGGAATACTTTCTTCAACACTATTTTTTATTTTTGCCTATGACCCTACCTTTCCCGCAAAATTAGATGATACTGGTTCAACTGAGCAAGGAATTCAAGAAGTAGTAAAAGCGAATAATCAATTTGCTTTAGAATTGTATTCAAAATTGAATGAAGATGAAGAAGGAAATATTTTTTACTCCCCTTATAGCATTTTTTCTGCTTTAGCAATAACTTATGAAGGTGCTGGAGGGCAAACAGCTGAAGAAATGGAATCGGTTTTTCATTTCCCTGAAAAAAGCATATTAAGACCTAATTATGCTGCACTTTTTAATAGTATTAATCGAGAAAGAACGAAATATGAATTAAGAACAGCAAATGCGCTATGGACGCATTATGACTACACCTTTATTGAAGATTACACAAATAGAATTGAAAGTTTTTATGGAGGGAAAGCAACAAATGTTGATTTTGTAAGTGAAACAGAGAAATCAAGGCAATTGATTAATAAATATATTGAAAAGCAAACTAAAGATAATATTAAAGAATTAATTCCGCCTGGAAGTATCGATTCAATGACACGGTTGGTAATTACAAATGCCATTTATTTTAAAGGAGCGTGGGAATGGGAATTTGATGAATCTGATACGAGTGAGCAAGAATTCACAATATCTTCAAATAATGTTGTATCAACTCCGATGATGTATATGGATCCTGAGGAAACAAAATTTAATTATGCAAATTTGGAAGATCTGCAAATCCTTGAATTGCCATATAAAGGAGACAAAATTTCTATGCTGATATTATTACCAAAAATAAATCTTGATGCTATCGAACCTTCTTTTACAGCAGAAAAACTTTACGAATATAAGGATCAAATGCATGAGACAAGTTTAGATGGAATTTATTTACCTAAATTTGAATTTGATACTAAATATTTTATGAAAGAAGCGCTCAGCTCTTTGGGGATGCCAAATGCATTTGAAGAAAACGCAAATTTCTCAGGAATGACAACTGCTGAAGCACTTCATATTAGTCGGGTTATACATCAAGCTTATGTTAAGGTTGATGAAGAAGGAACAGAAGCAGCAGCTGCAACCGCCGTAGGTATGTTTGCTACGTCTATGCCGCCTATTTTTAGCGCCGATCATCCGTTCATTTTCATAATTCAAGATAAGGAAACAGGAAATATTTTGTTTATGGGAAGAGTTTTTGATCCAACCGATTAATAAATATTAATTCTTTTTTTTATTTTTAGTTGTTTTAGTTTTAGGCTTTACCAACAAAAAGAATTCTCTTAATATTTTTTTTGAACTACCATCGAAAATTGATTTAAATTTTGTTCTGTGGAGTTCAAATGAGGAATTTTCAGGGTCAACAGTTTTCTCAGGTAAATGATCAGTACTTAATAACTGAATTGTTTTAAAACCAATTTTTTCTGCCAAAATATTAATCGGTAAATTTATTCTTCTGTTCCCGCTTGTTTTTATAATAGGAGACACAAAAGCTAACTTTTTTCCTGGTTTTAGCAACAAAAAAGCCTGTTCCATAAATTTTTTGTAAAGAGGGATTACGATACTATTCACATAATCATCTGTTTTTCCCATCTCAGGTAAATCATCTAAAATAGGCATAAGGATCGGTTCGCTAACTATTCCATCGAAGGATTCGGGAGAAAAATGTTTATGTACATCTGAAATATCCGATTGAAAAATATTTTCCATTAAAACCTTCTGTGGAATTTGGTCTTCAAGAAGTTGAGAGGTAAATTCAATATTTTTGCGGGTTCCTTTAATATAGCTATTATTGATATCCGAACCATATACAGTATAGCCTAACATATGCCCAAACTGAATAATTGTCCCAGATCCACAAAATGGGTCATATATTTTTTTATTTTTTACTGATGGTGCGAGTTGCAAAAATGATATAAGTGTTTTTGCGAATTTCGGTGGGATTGTAAATTTAAATTCCTTAAAGGGGCGTTCTTCGTCCATATCCTTTTGAAAATTAGAATCTGCTACTGTAATCGTCTTTCCAAAATACATCCCGTCTGATGTCATACAATAGAGGAGTTCAACTCTATTGGGCTCATAAAGCCGATAAGTAAAGAAATGATGGGGAAAAATTGGATTTAATTTTCCACTTTCAATATTTTTTTGAGGATATCTGTAATAAATTGCCTGTTTTGCCCCTTGTTCTTTAAGGTAAGTATTAAAAAATTTATTTACGTAATGTAGAAAATATGCAACCAGACTTTGTTTATAATATGGGTCATTAAACGCTGTAGGATAGATGGAATTTGCGATAAAGAATTTTTCATTCTTAATTTTGGGAAAGATTTCATAAACTACGTCTTTTAATGTGTTATCAACATAGCGTCTTCCGGAAAAGACTTTGGCTCTATTATTTTCAATATCTATCGGAAATGCATCGGTAAAGGTCTCGTTATCAATAAAATCAATCATCTCTCCAATTTTTTGAACAGATCCTAGAAAAACCATTAAATTGCCAATTTGCTTGATTGACATTTTTTCATTTTCAAATTCAACAATAGCAACGTTTGAGGAATAATCTGTTATTCTCCCTGCATAATCTCGAGTTTGTAAATATGAATCGATTTCTGCTAGGGCTAACCGCCAATTTCTCCCCAAAATAAATAGAAATTTTCGCATACTATTTCTAAAACTTACAAAGAATCAAATAATTAGAATTTTGGGGTATTTTACAGTTAAGAAAAATTTAGTCAAATATAGACTGTATTTTATTTACCTTGCCATATAGATGAGCCAAGAATTATTATTGATCAAAATTCATAAAAATCCCATGTTCTTCATAGAAATGGCAGCAATGATTTTAGAGGTTTGTAAAAAGACGTTAAGAAGGTGGGAAAAAAAAATGAAAAAAAATCAAAATCTATTTTACTCTTCACCAACAAATGTTCCAATAAATCCTAAAATTCCTCCAAGCGTAGTGCAAATTGCGCCATATCCAAAATGAACCGTTGATGATACCCAGAAGACGCTAAAATCACTGAAGTTGCTAGTTACTCCAAAGAGAAACAATATTACGCCTATTAAAACTAGTAAACCACCAATCAAACATGTCAACTTTTTTGGAATGAAGCATAAAATTGCTCCAAGTAAAGCGATCACGCCTGGTAAAAATGCTAAAATATCAAATGGACTTGCCATTATTTCCCCATTTACCCCACCAATTGCATTAACCCAATTTGGTCCAGCATACCATGCAAGATATTCAATAAATAAACTTGCAACAATTCCCACAATAGCTAGAAATCCACCTATAAAACCAAGTACTTTTCCCATTTTTAAACCATCCAATAAAATTTGAGCATCCTATTATTCAAGAATTAGAAACTAACATTTCAAAATGTTAAATATTAGAATGTATGAACTAGCCTTAATTTTGTATGCTTTAATACTTTTCGCAGTCATTGCTATAAGTAGACAGATCTGTTTTTCAATTCCATCCGAAATTTATTTAACAAGTTTTTCATTAGAAAATTAAGCCTTCATAAAAAACCTAATGAATAAATTTGAAGATTCGATTTACTCAAAAAGCCGGAGAGATGTTATAAAATGGGAGGATTTAACCCAAATCAAAAAATAATTGAAAAAATTACTAAATCTCTATTGTTTGCTAATGTTCCTGGATTTATTGTTGTTGCATTGGATATTAATAAAGAAATTGTATATATGAACCAAAATGGATGTTATATTTTAAATGACAATATATCACCAATAGGAAAAAATTGGTTTGAGAATTTTATTTACAAAAGTGAACAAAAAAAACTTGTAGCGGAATTTGAATCTTCAATCTCAGGTAAAATCACTAAGCCTATTCAAGAATGTTTTGTTATTTGTAAAAATTCCGAACGTAGGATTATTCGATGGTTTCACGATATAATAAAAGATGGAGAGAAGATAATAGGTCTAATCTATTTTGGTGAGGATGTAACATCGAAAAGATATATTCAATTGGAGCTAAGCCACAGAATCGCAATGGAACAATTAATTGCAGAAATCTCCACTACCTTTTTAGATATTTCTCAAACACCTGATTTGATTGAAGAAAAAATCTTAGATACGCTTGCTAACATGGGGGTTTTTGTAAATTGTGATCGATGCTCAGTTTTTCTTTTTGATAAAAAATCTTCAAATCTAACAATTTTTTACGAATGGTGTGCAAAGGGTGCAGAGCCTAGCAGTGATAAACTACAAGAATTAAGTGGTAAGGATTTTTCTTGGCTTTCAGATCATATAGAAGAACACAATATTATATACGCTTCAAAAATGTCCAACTTACCTGAAAATATTACACCTTTGAAGAGTCTTCTCTCTAAAAAGCCAATAACATCCTTATTACTAATGCCGATGATAAAAAAAAATTACCATTTTGGATTTTTAAGTTTAATAAGTGAATTTAATGAGATTGTTTGGAGCAGTCAAGATATTAAATTATTACAAACAATCGCAGATCTACTGTCAAATGTTTTCTGCCACAGTAGAATTCAGGAAGATAAGAGAATTGCACAAAAAAGACTAGATTTCTTCAATAAAGTAGTAGAAACTTCTGGGATCGGTTTTATATTGAGTAATTTAGAGGGTAAAATTAGGTATACTAATCAGGCTTTGAAACGTTTGCTTGGTTATGACAAATCCTATGCTCTGGAAGGAAAAAGTTGGAAACAAATTACTTCAACAAATTATTATGAGATATTAGAAAAACAGATTTACCCCCTCCTACTCCATGAAGAGATTTGGATGGGTGAAATACCATTATTAGGAAAAAATGGCAAAAAAATTGAAACTCTTGTTAATATTTTTCTAGTTCGTAATCGAGACAATAAACCCATTCATATGGCTGGTATAATCACTGATATTACAGAGCAAAAAAAAGGACAAATCGAATTACGAGAGAGTCAGCAAAGATTCATGAATTTAGCTGAAAAATTTCCATTACCACTTGTTATTTCTAATAAAAACGGAAAGCTTCTTTATTTTAATCCGAAATTCATTGATTTGGTTGGGTATACTCTTGAAGATATTCCCAGCAATGACGCATGGATGCAAATCGTATACCCCGATCCAATTTATCGCGCCAAAGTTGACGAATACTGGAAAAAAGTTAAAGAAGGTTTGATAGAACCACGGGGAAATAATGTATTATGTAAAAATGGTCAAATTCGTAAATTACTCTTTAGAGAATTTGAAATTAGTGAAGTCGAATTGGTTGCAATAGTTGAAGAAGTTAAAGAATAAAAAAAATTTTTTTAGGATTTTTTATTAATCCCTTTGTGATTTTAACCGGGCTATTTCCTTTTCCAAATCGGAAATTTCACCGGTTTCTGCTAATCCGGGAACTGAAGGCAAAGCTTGTCTTGTATCCAAAGACAATTCAGCGTCAACTTCGGCAAGTGCCATATCAACCTCACCGTCGGAAACACCTGTAGAAGAAGCATCATCCGAAATTTCCAGTTGTTCAGATGTTTCTGAGAACATACTTTCCATATTTCCAAAACCGAGGTCTAATTGAGATAATATTTTTCCTAACTCTGGTGCTTTTACTGAGTTTTGAAGATCACCCAAAACCCCAACGATTTCTTGAGCAACTCCAGAAAAATCATTCATAGCTTTAGCTTGTTCGAGTTTAAATTGAACCCCATCAAGCCTAACACGAAAATTCTCGGTAGAATGAGACCACTTGGTGAATTGCAGGCATGATTTCATGTGAAGTCTTGATCCTGGAATGTCACCTGCTTTACGTCTTTCAATCGATTTTTTCTTGGCTAATTTTCCTTGTTGCTCCATCTTTCTTATCTGGCGCACTAGTCTGCGATTAAAAATTTTAAGGCTTGTTATGGTTGAGCGTACAGGATCGGAGCCTTTTTTTTTTCGATCACCACTTAGAAATGAGGCGAAACGTTTAATTGAACCCATTTATTTTAAACTTCCTTAAGATAAATTTTTCTTAATTATTAGGAGGAAATCCCTTCTAAAAAATTCTTATACTACCATAAAATAAGTTAGGTAAGTTAGGTGGTAATCAATGAATATTGAAAATGAAATCGCTTCGTGGGATTTGACCGAACTTTTTCCCGGTCCCAACCATCCAAAAATTGCAGAAGCGCAAAAAAATTTAGAGGAATTGGCAGATAATTTGGTAGTAAAATATAAAGGGCAGATATACGTTCCAAATTTCTCTGCTAATGATTTGTTGAACCTTATACAAGAAGAGGAAATTTTTAATGCTGAACTATCCGAACTTAGATCTTTTTCTGAACTATCCTTTGCTGCTAATATGACCTTGCAAGAAAATCAAGAATTGAACTCGAAGATTACAAGCTTTTTAACAGATTTAAAAAAGAAAGTTGCTTTTATTTCCCTCGAAATCGGCAAATATGTTTTTGAACATCAAAATCTAATCCAAAATCCCGTTCTTTCGAATTATAAGCATTATCTTGAAAGAATTCTGCGTTTATTTCCACATCAGCTATCAGAAATAGAAGAGCAATTAATTCTTGAAAAAGATCAGTTTGGAGTGGAAGCTTGGAGCCAAATTCAGAGTTTTTGGTTAAACACTCGGATGATAGATGTTGAAGTAGAAGGAGAATTGAAAAGCCTTCCTTATGGTAAAGCAAATGGACTTTTAAGTCACCCAGATAGAAAAACACGAACTTCGGTAAATAAGGGCATCTATGGGTTATTAGGGATGGAAAATGATATATTCTCATCTGCTTTGCGTAACATTTGCGGTGATTGGGTAAAAACATCCAAAAGAAGAAAATTCGACAATGAAATGCATCAGAGTTTAATTGATAGTGACCTCGATCGATCTACAATAGATAATTTAATGAAAACTATTGATAACAATGTCGGATTATACAGAAGATATTTGGATTATAAATCATCACTTATGAAGTTACCAAAATTAGGGTGTGAAGACATAATGGCACCTCTCCCTGATTCGACTCATAAAAAAATCGAATGGGATTCCGCAAAATCTCTAATTCTTCAAGCGTATGAAAATTTTGATGAAGAATTTAAGAATATTGTTGAAGATATGTATGAAAGAAATCATATTGATGCAAGTCCAAGATATGGAAAACGAAATGGTGCATTTTGTTCCACTTGGTATAAAGGGCGTTCAGCATTCATACTCACATCTTATAATGATAATCTGAATAGTGTATATACGCTATCTCATGAGTTGGGACACGCAATTCATGCTTATTACAATACGAAAAATAATACTGAATTAAATACTGATATTTCAATGGTAGTTGCTGAAACTGCCTCAACTTTTGGTGAATTGCTTATGACTGACCTGTTTTTAAATGAAGAATCGATATCGAATTCAGAAAAACGTTCAATTCTGACTCATGTTTTGGATGAAGCGGGTATGGCTGTTTTTCAAGTATCTGCGCGCGTATGGTTTGAGCAATCACTTTATGAATCAATTGAAAATGGTGTGCATTTAGATGGAGAAACGATTGCAAAATTATGGTGTGATGCCAGAAATAAAATTTGTGGGGATGCTGTGGAATGGTTCGATGAAATGCGGTGGCAATTTGCAAAGACACCTCACTATTTCATCCCAAATTTTCGTTTCTATAATTACCCTTATGTTTACGCTCAATTATTTGTATTCGCTTTGTATCAGATCTATAAAAAGGAAGGAGCGGAGTTTATTACTAAGTTTAAGAAGATCTTATCGGCGGGAAGTTCTTTATCTCCTAAAGAAATCGGAGAGATAATTGGTTTTGATATAACTAAACCCGATTTCTGGGAACTAGGTATGAAGCAATACGAATATTTTGTTAAGGAACTGGAAAGTCTAAAATAGTTGTTCATAAAATATTTTCAAACATAACATTATAATTTGGTTAACACATTTTTTTATTATAATATGGGAAAGCGATAAAAGGGAAGGGATTGAAAATCGGCTCATTAAAAAATTTCGCCATGTGGCTAAGTGGAGGATACCAGAAACAGAATGATACATCTCCTTTGATTAAGATCAAGGTATTTAATAAACGTTTGGCACGCCAAATTGGGAAAATGGAAATTCAAGAACGTACAGCTAAGAAAAAAGCAATTACTGCCCGAAAAAATGGTGATATTGCAGGTTCAAAACTCCATATGAAAAGCTCACTGCAATATAGAAAATGGGCTCATTCTACAGAGAATTTTCGTGTGAGGATGGAAGGTGTTCAATACAGATTAGAACAAGCCAAAGCTATGGGACAATTTTCTAAAGTTGCAGAAGATATTGTAGGAACTCTACAAGGTTTGCAAGAACAAGTAAAAATGCCAGAAATTGCAAAACTCCTATCAGAAATGGATTTGGGTTTCGGATCCATGGAGTCTATGTTCGGGGAGACATCTGCACAACTGGAAATTACGGATGATGCATCTTCTACAGGAGTGACCGATGATGAGGTGAATTTGGCTCTTGCAGAGGTTGATTCAGAAATAAGTGTAGAAACTGGAATTTCACTTCCAAGTGTTCCAGCCGGAATAAATGCAGAAGAACAAATTGATGATTTGGAAAAAGAAATTAAAAAATTGAAACAACAACGCCGAACTTAATAAATGAAACAAATTTTTTATTGATCATTATCAAATTTTTAATTGGTGATACAAAATATGAACAATACTTTAATTGCAATTTTTGAAATTTTGATTGCTGTGGGATTAATCGGTTTTTGGATTTACTTTTTCCTATTCGAGAATAAGAATCCCGAAAAATCTGAAGTTTATTTTGGGTTCGAACGATCATTTCCAGTTCCTGATTTGGGATGGGCAACTCCAAGTTTGATAATTGCTGCTATTGGACTTCTATCCGAACAGCGATTTGGAATATTTTTTACAATTATTTCGGGAAGTGCATTATTATTCTTAGGATTACTTGATATTTCATTTAATGTTCAAAATGGTGGATATACAACAAATATCGGCGATACTTTAATGAATTTATTAATTAACTTGGTCTGTGTGATCTTCGGTCCGTTATTCATGATTTTTGCTTGGGGTCAATTTTGATCATATTTTTTTTTATAATCTAATGAAATGGCGTATCTAAAAATGGAAAAATTATATTTTAAAGATAAAATTGCAATAATTTGTGGAGGATCTAAGGGAATTGGAAAGGAAACTTCAAAACTTATTGTAAAAATGGGTGGCAGCGTGCTTATTATCGCACGAGATGCAGAAGTATTAAAATCTGCAACGGAAGAAATGAATAAATTGAAGTTTGCAGATTCACAATTTGTTGAATTCTTTTCATGTGACACTACCGATATGGCGAAATTAAAGCCTTTGATAGATGATTTTATTAGCAAACACAGAGTTCCCGATTATTTGCTTAACTTAGTCGGGTATGCTTATCCACAATATGTCGAAAAATTAACTTTGGATGATTTTAAGAAAAATATGAATGTAAATTATTACGGGCAATTAGTTCCAATCTTAACTCTTCTTCCATATTTTATGAAAGAAAAACGTGGATATATTGTAAATACAAGTTCAGTTTTGGGTTTTTTTGGGATGATGAGTTATGCCACGTATTGTCCTTCGAAATATGCGATAGTTGGTTTGACGGAAGCCCTACGTCATGAATTAAAACCGTATAATATTAGATTTTCAATTCTTTTTCCATCCGACACAGATACACCTGGTTTGGCAAAAGAGAATGAAATTAGCCCAGAAGAGTGCAAAATATTATCGGAAACCGTAAAATTACTTAGTCCTGAAGAAGTTGCTAAGGTTTTTATTAAAGGTATAAGAAAAAGAAAGTTTAATATATTACCGAGCGGTGCTAAAGTGACTTGGTTACTTTCTCGCTATCTACCTAGTCTTGTTCGAGCGTTTTTGGACGGAGATTACAAGAAAGCACGTAAACGCCTTGGAAAAATATAATTTTTTTTTCTTCTTTAGTCATATTATATTCTAAAACAAAATTTAATATAATTTTTGTAATTATTATAATGGCAATGAATATTTTTATATAGATCTTTGATTTCTTTGTCAATAGGATTTTTAAAATAATAACAAGGCAGTCAAGAACCCCTTCAATTCTAATGCGAACACTAAAAATTGAACTATCTGCATTCGAAATCTATTTGATTC
>JAUWOE010000289.1 GCA_030612265.1 Promethearchaeum sp. | reverse complement strand
ATTATGGGAGCTAAGTCGCTTATTTACAATATCTGGCAGGTACAACGGACTCTTATCAAAAAAGAAGATCCTTCAAGTAAGGCGTTGGAATTGGATGAATTTCTGGGACGGTGTTACAATAAACGTTATCCGCTCTATATTTGTTGTTTAGAATAATTTAGTAAAAATTGTGAGAAAATAAAAACTTAAAAACAAGGAAAGAAAGATTTTAAATTGAATTACATAGATAATGTTCTAAAAAATTTTGATTCGGTTTGTGGATTATAATCGTTTCCTAACATATATTCCTTTAAAGCGGTTAATTTATATCTTCGATGATTACCCTTTGTCCTATACGGTGTTAAGAACTCTTTATTTTCCCATCTTCGTAATGTTTTTTTGCAGACGCCTAAGATTTAAGAAGCTTTTGAAATAGAGAAGAGCATGTGATAAAAAATTCAATGAAAGATTAAAAATGGAAATATCATGTCCAAATTTGTCCAAATTTTTCGTGATAGATATAACCAATAAAAAATTTTAACACTTTGAATTTAAATGAATTTCGATCAATTTTCAGGTGCAGCGAAATACATTACAAGCCCAGAATTAAAATCAATCGTAAATGTATCGATTGCATTACAAAGACCTCTACTTGTAAAGGGTGAACCGGGCACTGGTAAAACATTATTGGCTCATGCCATTGCAGAAGCCTTAGGAAAACCATTATTAGTTTGGAATATTAAATCAACAAGTAAAGCCATCGATGGTTGTTATACTTACGATACTGTCCAACGTCTAAATGACTCTAGATTCGGTTCTAAATCTCGAAATGTAGATGATGTTGAAGATTATATTACGCTGGGGAAATTGGGTCAAGCATTTACCTCTCAAGAACAAGTAGTATTATTGATAGATGAAATAGATAAAGCAGATCCAGAATTTCCCAACGATTTATTACAAGAACTTGACATAATGGAATTTTATGTGAATGAATTACAGAAAACCATTAAGGCTATTCATAGACCTATTGTGATTATAACAAGCAATAATGAAAAGGAATTGCCGGATGCATTTTTGAGACGTTGTGTTTTTCATTATATTAATTTCCCTGATAAAGAATTGATGAGAGATATTGTAAATGTTCATTTTCCTAATATCGAAGAAAAGATTCTTGAAAGTTGTATCCAGCAATTTTATCTACTCAGAATGGTTAGACAGCTCAGAAAAAAACCCAGTACATCAGAAATGATTGATTGGATTGGAGTTTTACTTAAAGCAGGCTTAAATGAAGATGATATTAAGCAAAAAATACCCTTTTTAGGAACTTTAATCAAGAAAGAAGTCGATTTGAATTACTTAAAAAAGTATAAACAAGAAATTTTCGAATCGATCAAAGATAAATAAAAATAGAAATATAAAATAATTTTAATGATGATCAAAAAATGTTCGTAGATTTTTATTATTTATTGAGAAACTCTAAAATTCCTGTTTCTATAACAGAATTCTTATCTTTGATGGAGATATTTTCAAAAAATCTTATTCAAAATACAATTGAATTTTATTATATTGCCAGGAGTCTTCTTGTTAAAGATGAAAAATACTACGATATTTTTGATCAGGTTTTTATGGCATATTTTAATGATGCTTACGTTTCTGAAAAATTAAAGGATGAAATTTTTGATTGGTTAGACCAACCAGCTGATTCAATATTTGACTTGATCAGTTTAACTGAAGAAGAGAGAAAAATGTTGGAACAATATGACTGGGAAGATTTACGGAAACAATTCGAAGCGCGCATGATGGAACAAACCGAAGAGCATAACGGAGGTAATTTTTGGATTGGAACCCGAGGAACTTCTCCTTTTGGTTGGGGAGGTAAAAAACCAGGAGGTATTCGAGTAGGAGGGTTGGGAGGCATGCGTTCTGCTATTCAAATTGCTCAAAAAAGACAATTTAGGGATTATCGATCAGATAGGGTTTTAGATACTAGGCAAATTCAAATTGCGCTTAGAAAATTACGAAAATTAGGCAAAATCGGCGCACCTGATGTATTAAATTTGGATGAAACAATTCAAAAAACATGTAAACTCGGTGGAGAAATAGAATTTGTCTGGGAAAAACAAAAAAAGAATAATTTAAAATTATTATTATTAATGGATGTAGGTGGAAGTATGGATCCGTTTACATATATGGTCGAACAGCTATTTTCTGTCGCTAATCGGTCCAATCACTTTAAAAAATTCAAATATTTTTATTTCCACAATTGTATTTATGATAATTTATATGAAAGTATGGAATTGTGGAATAAAAACAAGATTCCACTTGCAGAGATTTTCAAAAAATATGATAAAGAATATAGGGTTTTTATAGTAGGTGATGCTGCTATGGCTTTTTATGAATTAACTTCCAAATACGGCGCCATTGATTATTATCAACGAAATAATACACCCGGTATAGTCTGGCTACAGAAATTTAAGGAACATTTTCCCAAATCAGTTTGGCTTAATCCAGAGGTTCCAGGACCATGGTTATCAGAATCACGAAAAATGATTATGGACATCTTTCCAATGTTTCAATTAAGTCTGGACGGATTAGAAAAGGCAATTAAAGAGTTAATATGAACTATATCTACTTCTAATTTATAAAGAAGAGATAGTAGAAATAATTTCTTTTATGAAGAACAAATCCATTTAAAAAGAAGAATGTGGGAGAATTGGAAAAAAATCCAAATGAATCCTTAGTATTAACCTGAATGTGAACATTTCTCGCGCTTGGGCGCAACTATTTACCGAAAGTAACGTATTATTCTGGAATTTTCTCCTTTTTATCAACAAAAATATCACGTTTATTTAATGTGCTTTAATCCACTTTGAAAACTACTATGAAATACTGTGAGAATAGAGACCTCATCATCCTTAAATCTATAAACAATTCGATAACTTCTATACAAAATTTCTCTTATGTTTGGATCATTTATTTCTGGGACAATTCTTCCGATATGTGGAAAATTTTTTAAGTGTTGAACAGCCGAGAAAATTTTTTGGATAGTAATTTTTGCAAAATAGCCCGAATCTAATTCGATATAATTCGATAATGTAGCCAAGTCTTTTATTGCTTGGGGCATCCATATTATGCTAACCATTTTCTAAATCTCTCACGGGCTTCTTGGTGAGAAATCCCTTTACCATCTTTTAATTCTTGTAATCCAATCTCAATCTTTTGTTGAAAATAAATTGCCTCAAAAATATCATTATATTCTGCATCATCCGGTAGGTCTTTAATGAGATCGATCACCTTTTTTTTTACAGATTGCATTTCAATTAATATAAACCATTATGCATTTATAAATAGCTTCCAATACAAAATACGGCGCCATTGATTATTATCAGCGAAATGATACACCTGGAATAGTCTGGTTACAGAAATTTAAAGAACATTTTACCAAGTCAGTTTGGCTTAACCCAGAGGTTCTGGGACCATGGTTATCAGAATCACGAAAAATGATTATGGACATCTTTCCAATGTTCAATTAAGTCTGGACGGATTAGAAAAAGCAATTAAGGAGCTTATTTGAACTACCCCTTTCTGAAGGGAGGGGATTCACAGGTTAACGATCTTTTTTACGAGATCTTTAACACTATTGGGCGGCCCAATCGCCCTCTATCCCCTATCCAGATGGACTTAGGGATTCCTTTTTGTAATATGTTTTTACTTGCATTCACATCGGCATTTAGAACCAATCCACATTCAGAACACACGTATAATCCCCGATGTTTCCGATTGGATTTTTTAATAATACCACAATGCGAACAGGTTTGCGATGTGAATTCTTCAGTGATTCTAACCACATCGATACCGACCATCTTACTTTTATATTCGATTTGTTGAATTAGCTTTAGAAATGGAATCAAAACGAAATTTTGGTTATTTCTTTTACCGATGTTAATGTTTTGTTTCCATCCTTCGTTATATCCGACAACTATCGTACCAATATCGTTTTCAATGCAATGATTTACGATTTTACAAGATGTTTTATGGAAAAAGTCGCGTACTTTATTATTGCGTTTACGATGCAATTTTAAAATTCGATTAGTAATATGTTTATCATTACATTTTTTAGACAATGATTTATACTTAGCCAATTCTTTATTATAGAATTGATTTATTGACTTTAAAACACCGCCTTTGATAATCAATGGAACATTTCCAATGTTATCTG
>JAUWOE010000269.1 GCA_030612265.1 Promethearchaeum sp. | reverse complement strand
GTGATTTACTGAAATATATCATAGATGTAAGGAAGAAATAGCTTTTTTATAGTTATCGCTTTTAAATATATAGGATCCTGCAACTACAACATCAACACCGCTATTTTTTACATCCAAAATATTTTTATCATTAATTCCACCATCAATTTCGATAAGATAGTGATAATTTTCAGGATTATTCTCTCTCCATGATTTTAATTTTTTGACTTTTTCCAACATTTCTGGCATGAATTTTTGACCCCCCCAACCAGGTTCTACAGACATGATTAATACAAGATCGATTTTATCCAAAAAATTTTTAATAGATTCAACAGGAGTGTTCGGTTTAATTGAAATTCCAATTTTTTTACCTGATTTTTGAATAATCCCAATAATATCAGCAATTTTCTGAGTTGCTTCATAGTGAATAGTAATTAGATCAGCCCCTGCATCAAGAAAATCCTGCAGTAATTTTTCTGGTTCAGATATCATCAAGTGCACATCTAATAATAAAGATGATAATAGACGTATATTTTTTATTACAGGTCGACCATAAGTAAGATTTGGAACAAAATGACCATCCATTACATCAAGATGGAGCCATTTGACACCACAATCTTCAACTGCTTTAATTTCATCACCTAGTCTGCTAAAATCTACTGATAAAATAGAGGGAGCAACTATCATTTTTATAATTTAAGATAACAATGAATTCTTTTTATAAGTTGCTATTCAATTTTTCGATATTTCCCTATTTAAGAAAAAATTACAAAAATCATCCTTTGTTCAATTTCTGAGATGATTGTAAAAAAAAAAAAAGAATATGGTTCAATCAAAGGACTTAATGTGATGGGATAAAAGTAAACTTCTTCCTTGTTTTGATCAATACAATGGTGAACATCATTACTGAGATCCCTAAGAAACTGATCAGGTGATAACCACCAATTCCTTGTGTGGTATCGGATGAGGGGGAAATTCTTTTAGTTTTTCATAACACAAACGACGAACAATAAACATTATATGGATGGAACTTATCAAATTAGATTGTCTAATTAATAAAATTATTAATACTACTCTAAAATTAAGTTAAAAAATAGAATAAATGATTTTTTTTACAAATCATCTAGAAGTTATTTCACACATTAATTTAACAAAAATTTTTTGTTAGTCGAAATTTATAATTCTCGTGAAGTGAGAAAAATGCCGGTTAATAATGAATTGGAAGAAATTTTTCAATCCTTACGAAATCAGCTGGATAGTATGGATCAAATCCGAGAGGGAATCCTGCCTTTACAGCGAAAATCCGTAAGATTGTGCAGCGAAATAATAAAACATGTTCATCGTAAAGAGTTTTCATTAATTCCATCAAAGACAAGTAAAATCCAAGAATACCTAAAAAGCTTACAAAAAACGATAAATGATATGCCAATAGGGTTTTCTAAGGATTATTTGCAAATAGTGAAGCAAGAACTTGGGGAAGCAATTATTTTATATAATTTAATTACCCAAAATCGATTCCCCAGTCCAGAAGAATGCGGTATTGGATTAATTGACTATGCATATTCTTTGACAGATGTAGTAGGGGAATTGCGCAGATATGTATTAAATTGTATAAGAAATGAAGATTTAGATAATGGATTAAAAGGATTGGAGTATATGGATGAAATTTATTCCTATTTATTCACCCTTGATTATCCAAATGGATTAATTCCAGGTTTAAGAAAAAAAATTGATATGGCACGAAACATTTTAGCAAAAACTGAGGGAGATATTACGGTTTCCATCAATATTCTCAGATTGAATTCAAATTTAAAGGAAAAGAAATAATTGCATGTCTAAAATACTAATAACTGGCGGTTTGGGTTTTATTGGTCATCATCTTGCAATAAATTTATCCCAAAAAGGCCACAAAATCACCGTCTTAGATAATCTTTCAAGACCGATCTCAAATATCATTATATCTTCAAAAATAAAAGATAAAAACTACAATTGGGAATATTTAGATGAATTTCATCCGAAAATTGAAAAAAAAATCATAGATATAAGAGACAGGGAAAAAGTTACAGCTATAATTCAAAATTTCAAACCTGAAATCATAATTCACGCTGCGGGGCAAACCTCTGCTGTAGGTTCAATAGAAAACCCACGTTTTGATTTTGAAAATAATATAATTGGGTTATTTAATATATTAAATTCCGCTAAAGAAAGCCAAATTGTAACAGATTTTTTATATATTTCAACAAACAAGGTTTATGGGAATAATGTTAGTAATATTCCTCTAATTGAAGGCAAAACTCGTTATATCCCAGAAGAAAAAAAATTTACAGGATTTTCCGAAACTTTATCAGTTGATCATTCGATCCATACTCCATATGGGGTATCTAAATTAGCGGGAGATTTATATGTTCAAGAATTTGGTAAAATTTATGGTATGAAAAATACTGTTTTCCGCCTTTCTTGCATTTATGGAGATCAACAATTTGGAATTCCTGGTCAAGGATTTATATCCTACATGTTTCTAAATGCAATTAGTGGTAAACCTATTCAAATTTATGGAAATGGAAAACAGGTTAGAGATATCTTATATATAGACGATTTATCAAATTTAGTTGAACGATATTTAGCATCAACTTCAAGTTTAAATCCAAAAATCTTTAATCAAAAGTCAAGAGTTTATAATATAGGAGGAGGAATTAATAATACTATTTCACTCCTTGAATTAATTGGAAAATTTGAATCCATTTTAGGAAAAAAGATTGAAATAGAATTTTCAAATTGGCGTTTAGGAGATCAGAAATTATACATTTCAGATCTTACTAAGATTTACTCAGAATTTGGATGGAAGCCAAATATCAACCCAGAACAAGGCATTGAGAGATTAACAAATTGGATAGAAAAAAGTAAAGACATTTTTTTTAATTGAATACATTAAGAGAGAAAAATACTATGAGAGTATTAGTAACCGGTTGTTTTGATATACTCCACCCAGGACATATCCATCTACTAAAAGAAGCTGCAAAATTAGGAGAAGTTTTTGTGATCATAGCGCGGGATTCAACGATTGAGCGTTATAAAAAAGTGAAACCAATTATCCCCGAACAACAAAGATTAGATGTAATCAAATCAATAAAATATGTCTCAGACGCAGTGTTGGGAACTGAAGCGAACGGAGACCATGGTTATTTACAGTTTGCTTTAACATTAAAACCAGATATTATATTTCTTGGGCCCAATCAACGAACTAGTGTGAGTTATTTAAAAAAGGGACTGGAAGAATGTCATTCAGAGCATGTACAGGTTAAAAGGTTAGAGAAAATATACGATAAATTCGAACTTAATAGCTCATCTGCGATAAAGGAGAAAATAAAAAATAACTTAAGTTACAATACGAAAAGATCTGATAAGGAAAAAATTGATGACTCCTAATGACTAGCACAACAGAAGAAATATTAGAATTAAATTCAAAAAAAGAGAATAATTTTTATTATAACTATCCATTAGAAGAAATCTATAATGAATTTTCAGTTGATCCAAAAAATGGATTAAGTTCGGAGCAAGCCTTGAAATATTTAGAATTACATGGTCCAAATGAATTAAAAGTAGTAAAGAAATCATTAATTAAGGTCATATTAGCTCCAATAATTAACTTACTTATAATAATTTATCTTATTAGCGCAGTAGCTATGTGGGCGTTAGGAGAAGTTAGAAAAACTGTTCCTACTTTTATTATTGTTGGATTTAATTGTATTGTTGCGATTGTTCAGCAACTTCGAGCTGAAAAACAATTAGAAGCCCTAAAAAAATTAAGTGAAGCTTCCGCAACTGTAATTCGGGATGGAAATGAAGTTGTTTTACCAACAAATGAAGTTGTAGTTGGAGATCTTATTAAAGTAAAAACTGGTGATAAAATTCCTGCTGATTGTAGAATAATTGAGAGCACTAATCTATCAGTTGATGAATCTAGCTTAACAGGAGAATCAGAACCTGTAAGAAAGACACGTTCTGGGGATCAAATTCTTGAAAAGGAACTTCCCTTACAAGAGCAAAAAAATATGATATTCTTTGGAACTTTCGTTGCTTTGGGCCAATGCACTGCAATAGTAGTATACACAGGAGTCCATAGCGAAATCGGAAAAATATCGACGATGCTTGAAGAGAGTAGCACTGGAGAAATCCCATTGCGAAAAAAAATGAATAATGTTGCTAAATATTTAGGAATTGGCGTCTTAATCTTATTAATATTCTCAATTATTTGGAAGTCTTTTATACTATCTACAACTGATGATTTAAATTGGGATAATTTTCGTCTAGCAATGATCCTTTCAATAGATTTAGGTATGAAAGTAATGCCAATAAACTTACCCTTATTAACAACCATAGTTCTGTTAACGGGTGTACTAGTTATGGCTCAAAAAGGAGTAATTGTTCGCGAATTATCCCGAACAGAAAGTTTAGGCAGGGTTTCGGTTGTATGCTCTGATAAAACAGGAACATTAACAAAAAACGAAATGACAATTACAAAAATTTGGACGATTTCTAAAGAATATGATGTCTCTGGTTATGGATACGATCCTGAAGGAATAGTCCATTTTTCATGGAATAAAGTAAACCCAGTTGAAAATAAAGAATTGGATATGTTAATTTATTCAGGATATTTAAACAATAATTGTGTCTTAAATAAACAAGTTGTAGGGACTCTTGGAAAAAGTAAAAGCAAAACAACATGGTCGATTATTGGACTACCAACTGAAGCTTCTTTGAAGGTATTAGGTAAAAAATACAATCATGATATTAATGAGAAAACAGGAGATTACGAGTTTATTAATGAGTTTAGTTTTGATTCATCAATAAAAAGAATGAGTAAGTTATATAGAAAAGATG
>JAUWOE010000189.1 GCA_030612265.1 Promethearchaeum sp. | reverse complement strand
CATGATATAATTAATATCATTTATTCTAAAAAATTTAACGATAATTGGATATAAAAAATATCATTTAGTAGATTTTTCTGTTTTCATTAATAACCATTATATTTGAAATTTAAATTTAATAATGTTATAAAAAAAGGAGAGGAGATGAAAAATCGATGAAATTTTAATTGTTTACTGATAATTTCTAATCACAAAGATTAGATTAAAATTAGTTATTTGTAATCACAAAGATTAAGGAACATTTTTATACAACTCCAAGAATATCACTTCTCCTCAATTCTTCGCATACTCGCCAGTAAAATTAAACAGCAAGTTTTTTTCTATAAATATTCATTTTAGAAAAGGTAAATTATTCCAAAAATTACCTTCTAAAAAAGGTAGATTTTTTAGATTGGTTTTTTATATGTAAATTATGGATATAAATGCAATTAAGCGGTATTTTTTAGATTTCTATGAAATGCCACTTCCTCATGTAATTGCGAGAAATTTTAAATTTCGAGATGATAAACGGCCTCAAATTATTATCGGGGCACGAAGAATAGGTAAAACATATCTATTATTCCAAAGAATGCAAGAGTTGATAAAAAAAAAAAAAATACGGAAGTCTCAAATTATCTATATAAATTTTGAGGATATTGCTTTCTATGAGATAACCGTTAAAGATATACCCAATCTTTTGGAAATTTATTGGAGTCTTTTCACTAAAGAACTGGATGAGCCACTTTTCATTTTCATTGATGAACCGCAATCGATAGATAATTGGGAAAAAGCAATATTGAGCCTTATGAAATATAATTTTCCAATTTATATTACGGGATCATCGTCAAAATTGTTAAGCTCTGAAATTGCAACCGCATTTAGAGGAAGAAGCACTTCATATTTCTTTTATAGCCTTTCATTTGATGAATTTTTACGATTTCGAGGATTTAAACCAGGTACTGCAATGAGTACAAAAGAATCTGTTCGTTTCCAAGCGCTTTTTGAGGAATACATTGAATATGGGGGGTATCCTGAAGTAGTATTAGAATCCGAAATCTATAAAAAACAAAAGATTTTAGCGGATTACTATGATGCAATAATATATCGGGATTTAATGGAACGATATAAACTAAAAAATGGTTTTTTGGTTAAGCATTTTCTTAAAACTCTGATTAAAAACAACGGAAAATCCATAAGTATCAGTAAAATTTATAAAGATTTTACTTCTCAACGAATAAAAACTACACCGGATATGCTTTATCATTTGCTGAATATTTTACAGGAAACTGGGATTTTTTATTTGGTATACAGATATGATTTGTCATATAGAAGGGAAATGAATTCAAAACCTAAGATTTATTTGCATGATCTGGGACTTTTCTCTATTATTACACGTGGAGACATCTCGATTCGATATGAAAATTTAGTTTTTTTACAATTACAGAGACAAATTATTCAAAATCCTTTCAGAACAATTGGGTACTGGAGGTCATCAAAAAGGGAAGAAATAGATTTTATAGTGCGAGATCGTGATGATGTAAAAGAGTTGATCCAAGTATCTGTAGATATTTCCGAACCCGAAACGAGAAATAGAGAAATTTCGTCTTTAGTAAAAGGAATAAAAGAGATTAATGCCCTAACTGGCCTTTCCATCCATTTCGGAACGATTATTACGCAATTTTTTCATCAAGATTCAATATATGAGCATGAGATTAAAATTCAAGTTAAATCTTTACAAAAATGGTTATTAGAATCATCAAATGCAAATAAAGAGTGAGAGTTTTAGTACCTATATCTGACTTCAACTTCATCTAACCTCAAGTTTTTAAATAACTGAGAAAAATCCGCAAACCAAATTATGAATTCTTTTTTCTCGGATAGTAAATCTAGGTTAAAATGCAAAATGTGAGCGGTTCTTAACAAATTGTGAATTATTGTTTAAACGAATGATGGAATATTAAGATTTCAAAAGAAATATCCAACAATATTTAATTTTAACATTGCAGACCAAACATTAATAATTGTTGCGCTAAGAGAATAAAGTGTTATTCTTACTGATGATGGAGGAAATTGTTATTTTTGAACACTTATTATTACAAAGCTTCCTTCCCCATGCCCGTCTTTAAAATCCTGCACTTCATTAATATCGGAGAGTTTTCCAAAAATAGTTTGCCTAATTTGCCTAATTTGAGGATTTTTGAAACCGCTTTCTTTTAATATGCTAAGAACTGTATTTGTTGAATAAAAATTATGAGATTTAATGGTGATGTTCCGAAATATTTACAGTCTTTAGGTTTCCCAAAGGATCTTCCTGTAGAGTATCAAGGAGTATCGGTTTATTCTTATCCCGTATTATAATTTTTTATTTTTTAATTCTTTAATTCTTCAATTCTTCAATTCTTCAATTCTTCAATTCTTCAATTTCTTCAATTTCTCTCTTTTGTATATCTTTTGTATATCTTTTTTTTGATTTTGTATATTAATTAATTTTTTATACGTATCATTATATTAATTTAGTAGGTAAAATGTCAAATAAAGTAACTACGATTAATATAAAAGGGATGATTACAATACCATCAGAAATCCGAAAAAAATATAATCTAACTCCTGGAGACAAATGTAAAATATTAGATTTAGGTGATGAGATAATCATAATTCCCTTGAATAAGAATTATCTAGAGAAATATCGAACTTTTTCATCTGAAGATTATGAGAAATTGATAGAAAAATTAAATGGTGATGAAATTATCCTCGAAAATGAAATTTAATCCAAAATCCAGTGTATGTCTTGATACAGGAATAATTGTCCTTTTCGCAGGAAAAAATCCAAGTGAAAAGATTATTCAATTATTTAATGCAATTCGAAAAAAGGAAAAAACCGCTTACGCAATGAAGACCACTATAGTAGAAGTTCTCAATCATCTTTGCATCTTGCAGGGAAAACCGCTCGCTATAACACGCTTGACAGAAATATTAGAAAAATATCCAATAATACAAGTAGGATTAAATGATCAGCTAATAAATCAGGCAGGAATTTTAAAATGTCAGCACAGAACTACGTTATCCTATAATGATTGCATCTCAATTGCTTTTTGTTTAATTGAAAGTATATATTTGCATACAACAGAAAAGAAATTAAAAAAAATCCCACATAATACGCAAAATAGATTGCAGATTGTGAAATATCGTTTTTAATTATCATTATAATTATATTTAAATTAAACTTGACTTGACTTCTCTATAAAAGGCCTATTTATGCGACATTTAGTTCATTAATATCTTATATCATTTAGAGGGTCTTTTCAAGATTTTTATAACACTCGGGGCATAAACCATGAGAAAGTTTTACTTCACTATATTTCAACATGAAATCCTCAAGCGTGATCCAAGTGCCTTCAAATTTGATTCTTTTACAATACGCACATATATGTAAAAATCCCGAAACATATTTTAGCCTTTTAAAAATACTATAAATATATAGTGTGGTAATTATTCCCAAGATTGAAACTCCAATTGATTCAATTACACTTTCTGTTATATTTACAGGGGTAGCAGGTGCTTTAAAAAGAATATGAGGAATATCAAAAATTTCATTCATCCATATAAGAATAATAATCAATCCAAAACCTATTATTGTTGAATAACAGATTTTGATTGGAATTTTTTTGTCTTGGGTTATTGTTTTCATATTGAAGAATATCTCTAATTAGTATTTATTGCTATCTTTTTAGAAATAATGTCATAAATTTTTTAGATAAAAAATATAAATATAAATAATAAAAAATAAGAAATAGAAGACATATGTCAATAATACCTTATCTTCGAGTTAGAGCATACAATTTTAAAGTTTAGATGCTTTTTCTTAAACATGTAGCGTGTTTTTATTGCGACCTTGTATTATAAGGCTTCCATCAACTTTTTTTCATTCTCAATTTCCTTTTGGAGGGCTTTAATTGCATTTTCTTTTACTTTTTCTGCTTTCTTAACTTCATCTCTGATTCGCTTCAATTTCTGGTCAGAAGACTTCTCATGTGCAGATTTTGCTGATTTATGGGCCTTTTCAGCATCTTTTAATTCATTTTTTGCTTTTTTCAGTCCGTCCTTAGCATTTGAAAGGGCTTTTTTTGCATTTTTCATAGTTTTCTCTTTTAATTCGAAATTTTCTTTAGCGATTTTTCGCTTGGCTCCTTCATTTTCAGAAATTGCATCCTTTCTATTTTCTATTTCTTTTTTCGCAATCTTCTTCCGATCTTTACCTTGATCTTTAATTTCTTCCAGCTCGGTTTTTAACTGTTTAATTTGTGCTATTTTTTGGTCAATTTTCTCTGCCGACATTAATTTCACCATGCTATATTAAATGATTCTCGCTTTTATATATATCAGTTTTTGAAAAACCTCATTGCCGCTTGAAAAATTGATGAATTTATATGTTATTTTTATTAGTTAAACAAGGTTAAGGTCATTTTATGTTTTTTAAATATCCATCAATCTGTTTGCTTGAAGTACCCTTATTATTATCACATTTCCTTCTATTTCTTTATATATTATTCGATATTTTTTATAAATGATCATTCTATAATCGAAATTATGAATCGATTGAATTCTTTTACCAATTTTAGGAAATTTCTCTAAAATTTCGGTTGCATGAAATAATCTATCAATAAAATATTTAGCAAGTTGTTTTGAATCATGGGCAATAAAGCTTTTAATTTCTTATAATTCCCTTTTTATCTGTTAACGCAGATTCAGTCCAAACTACTGTTCCCATGCTTTCAAAATCTCTTTTGCTTGATTTTGTGTATAAACACGCCCTTCTAAAAGATCTTTTTCTCCTTCAGCAAGTTTTTGATTCATAATCACGAATTCAATAATTTCTTCTGCATTAACATCATCAGATTGATTTTTCAAGAATTCTATCACATTTTCTTTTAAAGATTGCATTATAAATACGCCCATTTGTATTAAAGAATCATGAATATATAAAAAATCGTAATTTTTTAGCGATAGAAAATTTCCAAACCCCTTATTAATGAATAAGTAACAAAATAGGCAATCAATTTGAAACAACAGGTTATGATTGGTTTATTATTTCTATTAGTTAACCAAGAAATTTGTTTAAAAGACCTTTATTCCCATAATGCTCTTATTTAATCTGCCCATTACTTATTAATTTATAAAAATATGGATTTAAGTAGACATTACGGCTCAGAAATCTGCACAATTTTATTAGTAAACTCTGTCGTATAATTATCAACAAATATTGTTGATCTTTTTCGCTCTTCGAGTGAAGATTTATTTATAAGTCGATTTTAAACGAAATTTTTCCTATAAGTTATAAGTTCAGATTTTTGATTATAAATTGAGCAGTTTCTTCAACCGATAAATCTTTTGAATGGAACTATAATTTAGCCCTTAAATGATAAAATGTCCCAAATAGCGATAATTGAGTTATTTTGAATCCGAAATATTATTTCGCAAAAAAGTTAATAATAAGAATTATTTAGATTACATTTAGTGGATTATTCATAATATGAAAATTGAAGGATAAAACTTTATATCAAGAAAAAAAATCTATTGATGGTATAATTGTTGGGGATTTTATGAGAAAAGAAGAGCAAAATGAAGAGCAAAATAAAGAGAAGAAAATGGGAAATCTTTCGAAGAAATGGCTTTATATAATCGGAATAGTCTTTATTTTAGGAATTGAGTTTCTTATACGTGATATTTTTCTTCCAGAGAATGCGCAAAATATCCATATTGGAATATCTGTTCTAATAGAATTTCTAATTCTTTTAATTTTGCTATTATTCTGGATTCCTAAAGTCGAGAACCACAATTTAAAAAGTATTGGATTTGGAAAATTCAAAAAGAACTATATATGGAAAGGTATATTAACCTATTTTATTCTTCTCGTAGTTTTTACTGGTAGTAGTTTCGCTTTAAAAGCATTTGGACTTGAAGGACTAAGAAGTCTTCAACCAAAACTACAAGACTATAGTATCCCTATTCTCATTAGTCTTTTCCTTGCAGGAACTTTTATTGAAGAGATATTTTATCGTGGATACCTAATTGAAAGATTAACTTTGCTGACCAAGAAAAGCTGGTTAGCGGGACTCATTTCATGGATAGCATTCACCTTAGTACACTTCAAGTTTTTCGGTTTGGGACCAACGTTAGAGGTAGGAATTCTCTCAGCAGCTCTGGTCATTCTTTATCTAAAAGAGCGAAATATTTGGCCATGTATTATAGTCCATGGGATAAATGACGCATTTGGTTTCTTAATATTTCCTTTATTAGGTCTAGCCTAATTTAGTTTTTTTTTTAATTCATGATTGAGGCAGTGTGGATTGACTTCTCCAATTAATTGGTTTTTTACAGGAGGTCACAAACAATTAAAGCATCTGAAATTGCGAAACCTCATAGTTTTGAATAAAGCCCATGATACATTTGAAAACCATTTAATGAAGATGTTAAATATGATGAAAATGTGTGTCAACGAGTAATAAATCAAATAATATTTTTGGTGATGTTATGACTTTGGTTAGGTTGATTGTTGGAATTGTTGTGAAATTCCCGGAAATTCTCAATTATCTTAATTAAATAAGGGGATATATCCGATTTTCCTTCGCAAATGGTGAATTTAGTTCTAAATTTTGAGTATGTTATGGAAATCCTATCATATTTTATCGGGAAATCTATTAAACCTTTTTTTTACATTTTTGTTGAAGGATAAAGAGATATTTAAATTAGGACTTTCATTTTATGTTATTATAATTACAATTGAGTTCTTACAAAACGAAGCATGTAATTACAATGAGATTAAAATTTCTTTCAAAATTTAATTCTACTGAGAATTTTACAACAGATTATATTTCTTGGGGTTCACTTCTTTCTTTTTTTATAAGTTTTGGTGTGACCCTTATTAGTTTACAATTTACCGATATTTTTATAGAATATGGTTTTACTATATCGATTTTATCCCTTCTTACTTTCGGGATTAGCATTTTTAAAAAACAAAATATTGCACTTATCGCACCCTATTTTATAATTATAAGTATGACAATATCATCTTTTTACTTTTCTTTTCTTTTAAAGTGTACAACCCCCTTATTGTTAGTCCTTCTATATCTTTTCATTGCGGGTTTGATCACTAAAATCAAATTCATAACTGGATTGTTTTTTTCAGATGTGATTTTAATTATTCTGGGTCTTATTTTTAAACGTTTTCAGATTTTTCCCATGATAAATGTTGAAAATGGATTAATCTATGCCTATTCAATATCCATTTTTTTACCAGCATTATGTGTTGTCTATTTTATTTCAATCGTTGTTAATAAAGTTCTGCTGGGAACGATTCAAACTAATAAAAAACAAATTGCTCTAATTCAAAAAACTCAAAAACATTTAATTACGCAAGAAAAAATAAATTCAATCCAAATTTTAGCTGGAGGGCTAGCCCACGACTTAAATAATGTTTTAATG